>JALOBE010000007.1 GCA_023228425.1 Syntrophales bacterium | reverse complement strand
GCATGGGATCTATCGTGGGCGTCATCATCGGCGCTTTCGTTCTGATTTTGTTGCCTGAGTACCTGCGGGCCTTTTCCGAGTATCGCATGCTCGTCTTCGGTGCCTCCATGGTGTTGATCATGGTGTTCCGGCCTCAGGGGATAATCAGCGGCGTCAGGAAGCGCTATGAATTCAAGGACCGGGAGCCCGTGGAGGTTGCTGAGTGAACGCGGCCGACCCTGTTCTCGACGTGAAAAACCTCACCATGGATTTTGGGGGACTGCGCGCGCTCGATACCATCGACATCCAGGTTCGAAAGGGCGAGATTGTCGCGCTGATCGGCCCCAACGGAGCGGGAAAGACCACTTTTTTCAACTGTATCACCGGCATGTACCGTCCCACGGGCGGAGTGATGACCGCTATCCCCCCCGGGAAAGAGCCGGTTAAGCTCAACGGGCTCAAACCCAACATCATCACCGAACGGGGACTGGCTCGTACTTTTCAGAACATACGCCTGTTTCAAAAGATGACCGTCCTGGAAAACGTCATGGTGGCCCGCCACTGTCGAACCAGGTCGGGTATACTGGGCGCTATATTCCGGGGACCGGCCACGGTTGCCGAGGAGAAGGACATAGTGGAAACATCCTACAACCTGCTTCTGAAGGTGGGCCTGGAGTCCTTCGTTAACGAACTCGCCAATGAACTTCCCTACGGAGCGCAGCGCCGCCTCGAGATCGCCCGGGCCCTGGCTACGGAACCCTTTCTGCTGCTGCTGGATGAGCCTGCCGCGGGAATGAACATTCGGGAGACCATGGAACTGGATCGACTCATTGCAAAAATCTGCGAAGAAGAAGAGCTTTCAATCCTGCTCATCGAACATGACATGAAGCTGGTCATGAATATTTCGAGCCGGATATATGTGATGGACTACGGGAAGATGATAGTCCAGGGTACACCCGGTGAAGTCACCCGGAACCCCACGGTGATCAAGGCATACCTGGGGGGAGAGTTCGATGCTTGAAATCAGGAACCTGCACACCTTTTACGGCGGCATTCACGCGCTCAAGGGTGTGTCCATGATGCTGGATGAGGGTGAGATCGTTACGCTCATCGGCGCGAACGGTGCGGGAAAATCGACGACCCTCATGTCCGTCAGCGGCATTGTTCCGCCGCGTTTCGGAGAAATATGGTTCATGGGCCAGCCGGTTCACCGAATGAGTCCGGAAAAAATATTTTCGCTGGGCATTGTTCACGTGCCCGAGGGTAGAAGGATATTCCCCGAATTGACGGTCATGGAAAACCTGGACATGGGGGCCTATCTGCGCCGGGACCGATCCGGGATCAAGAAGGATATAGACTATATCTTCTCGCTTTTTCCGCGCCTGGAAGAACGGCGTCACCAGATGGGTGGAACTCTGAGCGGGGGCGAACAGCAGATGCTTGCCATCTCCCGGGGTCTTATGAGCCGTCCCAGACTTCTCCTGCTCGATGAGCCGTCTCTCGGGCTGGCGCCTGTTCTGGTACAGCTTATCTTCGACACTATCGCGACGATCAACCGCGAGAGCAGAACCACCATCTTTCTCGTGGAGCAGAACGCCTATCTGGCATTGCGTGTAGCCCACCGCGGTTACGTGATGGAGAGCGGCGTGATCACCATGGAGGATTCCTCCGGCAACCTCCTGGCCAGCGACCGCATCAAGGCCGCCTACCTGGGCCTGTAAGAATTGTCTTATAAACGTCCTCTGGTCGCTGTGAATGCGCGCGGTTCCCGTCGTCATGTCCGTCCGGTGTATGTCAGGGTACTCCTCACCGAATCATATTCGATCATGCAAAAATCCCCCGATTGAGAACGGTAGCGCATGCCCGGGGAGCATCACCCGGTCCAGCCGGGCGGGTTTCTCTCTTGATTCGGATAAAGAGCCGGAAATCGTTTCCGGCCTTTCTTTCGACACGGAGAGACCTGAAGCTCTGCCGTTATGCTGACATATGATCACATGTTCGTATACGGCCGGGAGCCCCCTGTCAACCCCATCGTTTCGACCGCCTCCTTCCGTCATTTCGACCGGAGGGAGAAATCTTTCACGGTGATGATGGAAAATGCAGGCTTTCTCGTCGCTTCGCTCCTCGAAATGGCGGAATATAAACGCTGGCGGTTTCGGAGGAGGGCTGGGGCGCTTTTTACGAGTTCGTCAGGAGGTTTGAGAGGATGCTTTTTTAAATGATTGTCAGAACGGGGCTTTACGATGTATATACACCTGTACCCTGCCGGGGTGCGGCCACTGCCGGGACCGATGCACACTGCGCGGGGGAACGTATCGGAAAGGAGCATTATGTGATGAAGTATGAGCCACGGGATATGGATTTCGAAAAAAGGGTTCGCGACAGTTTTGACCGTCAAGGCTTCATGAAGCTCCTGGGTTTGAAGATGGTAACCGTTGAGCCCGGTCATGTGGTTGTCGAGATTCCCTTCCGCGAAGAGCTTACGCAGCAGCAGGGAAACATCCACGCCGGAGTGATATCGACAGCACTGGACGTGGCCTGCGGCTACGCCGCCTACACCCTGATGCCGCGGGACTCCGACGTTGTGAGCGTCGAATTCAAAGTGAACATGCTTGCCCCTGCCGTGGGAGAGCGGTTCCTCGCTTCGGCACGGGTGTTGAAGTCGGGGAGAACACTTACGGTCAGCACAGCTGAACTGACGGCCGAAAGGGACGGGCGGACCATCCTCATCGCGGCCATGCAGGCCACCATGATGAGCGTGTCGTGAGGGACAGGATGCCTTTTTTTACAACCAATGACCATGTCGGCATATTCTACGAGGACCGTGGAACAGGTCGGTCCGTCGTACTCATACACGGTCTGACGGCGAATCACAGCCATTTCCGAAAACAGATTCCCGCATTGAGCCGTCATTTCCGGATTATTGCCTGCGACCTTCGAGGACACGGTGATTCGGGCCGTCCCGCCGACGGCATCACGATTCCGCGGCTTGCCCGGGACCTGAACGAACTCATAACCTTCCTGGATCTGGCGGAAGTCACCCTCGTGGGATGGTCACTGGGAGGACAGGTTATCTTCGAGTACATCAAGCAGTTCGGCTGCGGAAATCTCCATAAAATCACCATCGTCGACATGGCGCCCAGACTGTTGAAGTCGGAAGACTGGAACTTCGGGTTGAGGGGGCTGAACGGAAGATTCGGCGATTTTACCCATGAGGATAATCTGTCGCTCATGTCCCTCATGTGCGAGGACTGGGAACAGTACTGCCGCCTGCTCGTCCCCCGGCTCTTCAACAGGACGGACATGGACCGGGGGACTTCCATTTTCGAGGACCCCGGTTACCCCTGGAAGGATGATCTGGACTGGCTTCTCGAAGAGGCCCGGCGCAACAGTCCCCACGTGATTCTCTTCCTGTGGATTTCCATGATGATGCAGGATTATCGGCCCCAACTCGCCGGGATATCTGTCCCCTGTCTGCTGGTCTGGGGAGGGGAGAGCACCTACTACGGAGAGGGGACATACGCCTTTATGAAAAACGCTCTCGTCAGATCGCCGGAAGTGAGGTCCGTTGCCTTCGAAAACTGCGGCCACGCGCTTCATATCCAGAATCCCGAGCGTTTCAACAGAATCCTTATCGACTTTATCACGGCACCCTGATCGATCAGCAGCCGTTGTCAGGGTATATCGGGAGCGTTCAGTCCATGAGAGTCATGACCTTCAATCTTCTGTTCGATAACGGTGAGGAGGGGCCCGCCGCCTGGAACAGGCGTCGTGATCTCGTAGTGGAGATTATCCGCCGGTACCGGCCCCACATCCTGGGCACGCAGGAGGGAAAACAGTGGCAGCTGGCCTTTATCGAGGAGCGGCTGTCTCCCGAGTATATCATGATCGCGCCGGACCGGTTATGGGATGACGACGGCCAGTACCCGACTCTTTTTTTCAGCACCGATGACATGGATCTTGTCGGGGCCGACGAGTTCTGGCTTTCCAGGACACCGCGCGTTCACAAAAGCAAAGACTGGGAAAGCGCTTTTCCACGGATGATGAATTACGGGTGCTTCCGGGACAGGTTGTCCGGCGACGAATTCGTCGCTCTGGTGACACACCTGGACCACGTGAGTGACGAAGCACGGCTGGAGCAGGCGAGAATAATCGGCCGGTGGATGGCGTCCAGAAGCGAACCCTGTATCATCATGGGAGATTTCAATGACGGACCCGGATCCCCCGTCCATAGGGTTCTCTCCGGCGGATACCGTGAAATGGTGGATACCTGGCAGGCCCTTTCGAAGGAGGAAGGCGAAAAGAGCATGACCCGCCACGATTTCCGGGGAAACCCGAAAAAATTCCGGATGGACTGGATTTTTCATTCACCCGAATTTTCGGTTCGGGATGCGGTTATTCTTCGTGACAACCGGGACGGCCTGTACCCGTCGGATCATTATCCCTACCTGGCGACACTGGCTTGGGCGGAACAGGACAGACCCTGACCGGAACCATGGCGGGGGAGACATTCCTCCCAGTCCTGTTGCCGGTTTGCCGATGACTTCGGGCAAGGAACGTCCGGAAAGGATCGAACGGGCGACCACTGTTTCCGGGTTACCTGCACTTGCTGATGGAGTTTTCGCCACAGACCGAGCCGTCGATCCAGGTGGCCCCCGTCAGGTTGGTCTTACGCAGCCACAGTCCGAGGCGCTTGATTCCGCTCAGATCGGCTCCCCGCAGATCCGCCCTGGTCAGGTCGGTTCCACGCATGTTTGCTCCCACCAGGATCGCGTTTTGCATATTGGCCCTGAGCAGGTACGCCATGGCGAGATTTGCGCCGCTCATGTCGGTGTTGCTCAAATCACCGTCGGGCATATCGATCCAACCTAAATCCGTCCCCCGCAGGTTGGCGCCGCTCATGTTCGCTCCGTGCAATTTGGCTCGCATGAACGTGGCGCCGCTCAGGTTCGCCCCGCTGAAGTTTGCCCCGTTCAATTTTGATTCCGTGAGGTCGGCGCCGCTCAGGTCAGCCCCTTGAAAATCGATTCCATCCAGGTTACACCGCACGCATTCGCCGGTCTCCAGGAGTCGTTCCAGGTCTGATTGTGCTTCCGCTCCGCAAAGACTTGAACCGACCAGCAGGAAGCATGCAATCAGGGCTGTTGTGGTGGCGAGAAATTTTGTCACGATGTTCTCCTTCGGCAGTGGTGCCCCCGGTGTGATTCGAACACACGGCACACGGATTAGGAATCCGTTGCTCTATCCTTCTGAGCTACGGGGGCGTTCGCTTTCCTTTTCGCAGACGTGAACGTGAGGGAATGGCATCTATCACTATTTGTACCGGGTGTCAATACAGCGCGGGCCCGTCCCGCGCCGTCCGCCTCATCAGAGATGACACTCTATGACGCAGTCGTCTCGAAAATTGCATATCTTGAGGTATTCCGCGGTGGTTCCCGCCAGGGCCGATTCGGGCATGAGGCCGATCAACTCGGATTCGATGACGGCAACGCCACGATTCTCAGCCTCTTCCCGTACCTTGTCGTAGACGGTGATCAGGGGGGTTATTTCGCAGTCCATCAGGTTCATTGAGACCTGAACGATGGCCCTGCTTGCCAGCGGGATACCTATGGCCTGAACGTGAGGCAGGCCACCGCTTGAATGCCTGATGGTCCGGGCTATGTCGCGGGCGATGGCCAGATCGTTCGTGTCAAGATTAATATTGAAGGCAACCAGCGGTTTTCGGGCGCCGACCGCTGTGGCGCCCCGTGCCGGGTCGAATCGCGGTGGCCCCTCGTCGGGCTGCCAGGCCTGATCGGCAAGACGCAGGCGCACATGCTCATATCCCCCCCGTCGTATTGTGGCAAGCAGCCTCCGTTCAGGGGTACGGGCGGCTTCGCCGTAAAAATAAACGGGTACGTTGTTTCGCCGGGCGAATTCCCGGCCGAAGCGATGGGCTGCGGTGACGGCCTCCTGCATGGACGCATTCAGGAGCGGGATGAAGGGGACCACGTCCACGGAACCGATACGGGGGTGCACGCCGCGGTGCGTCCTCATGTCGATCAATTCCAGGGCTCGTTCTGATGCCGCCAGAACCGCCGAAACCAGAGGATCGGGTTCGCCGATGAGCGTGAGGACGCTCCGGTTGTGGTCAGGATCCAGGCTGAAGTCCGCGATCCTCACCCCCTGCTCCTTCGAGGCGGCGCCGACGATTTCCTCCAGAATTTCCCGGCGGCGGCCTTCACTGAAATTTGGCACACACTCTATGGTGGGCATGGATCACACCTGGTAGATTTTTCGGGAGGGCAATTCGATACAGGTCAGGTTCCCCCCGTAGACGGCGCCCGTATCTATGCCTATTTTATCGTCTTCCAGCAAGGGAGACGCGAAGGGCGTGTGGCCGAAGACAACTGTTTTTCCGAAATCATAGGAGGAGTGTATGAATTCACCTCGGATCCAGAGGAGGTCACTCCGGTCCTGCCCGGCCGGATCCGTTCCCGGTCTCAGGCCGGCATGGGCGAAGATGTAATCGTCCGTTTCATAGAGGGGGAGGAGCGTTTCAAAAAACTCGAGGTGAGGCGGGGGTACATCGATGATCCTGTCGTTCCCGTCGTCGCGGTAGCCGTAGGAGAGGACCGTTGCCGTTCCGCCGTTGCGTAAAAACACGTACTCAGCCTCCTTGTCTTGTCCTTCGATGTAGTTCATCAGCATTTCCTCATGGTTACCCAGGAGGCAGGTTACACGCTTGCAGCGTTGCTTCAGATCGATGATACAATCAACAACCTCTTTGGAATGCATTCCCCGGTCAATGTAGTCACCGATGAAAAGGAGCCGGTCGGCGTCTTTGTCCAGGGGCAGCAGGGCGACGAGTTCCTCCAGCATGGTGATACAGCCGTGTATGTCTCCTATGGCGAAAATCCGTTCCATCATCCGATCTTGTCACGCTGACGTATCTCCCTCGTACCGCGTCACGCCGTGTCGTTCCTCCGGGCGGTGTGCCCTGGTGCCCACTCGAGGAGTTCTCCTCCGGAATGTGCCGGTATACGGCACTAGTGCGGTGCCATGAGGGCGTTGACGAACTCCCCGGCGTTGAAGGGACGAAGATCATCGACACCTTCACCCACCCCGACGAAACGGATGGGCAGTTTTAACTCCTGTGCTATCCTTACAACGATTCCACCCTTGGCTGTTCCGTCGAGCTTCGTCAGAACGAGACCGGAGACACCGATTTCGGCATTGAACATTTTCGCCTGGGCCAAGGCGTTCTGCCCCGTTACAGCGTCGAGAACCAGAAGCGTTTCGTGGGGTGCTTCCGGTATTTCCCGGGCCATGATCCGCTTGATTTTCTTCAGTTCATCCATGAGGTTGGTTTTCGTGTGAAGTCGTCCCGCCGTGTCGATGAGAAGGACATTGACGTTCCGTGCCCGGGCGGCTCGAATGGCGTCGAAGACTACCGCCGAAGGATCGCTGCCTGCGGAGTGCTTGATCAGCGGCGCTTCCGTCCGCCGGCTCCATGCTTCAAGCTGCTCAACGGCGGCGGCCCTGAAGGTGTCTGCGGCGGCGAGCATGATGCTGTATCCATCCTGTTTCAGATAGGAGGCAACCTTCCCGATAGTCGTTGTCTTGCCCGTTCCGTTTACACCAACCACCATGACGGTATAGAGCCCGTCTTTCGGAATGTGCAGGGGATGGTCACTCGGTGCGAGGATTGAAATCATGTAGTCCTGCATGACGCCTGTGAGTACTTCCGGACTGTCCAGTTCCGTTCTCTTTGTCCGGAATTTCATTTCCTCAATCAGTTCGGCGGCAAAGGCGGGTCCCAGA
Source organism: Syntrophales bacterium (assembly GCA_023228425.1). Lineage (NCBI taxonomy): Bacteria > Pseudomonadati > Thermodesulfobacteriota > Syntrophia > Syntrophales > Syntrophales bacterium. The sequence continues at coordinate 89,986 of JALOBE010000007.1, read as the reverse complement.
TCCGCGGCGATGAGCAGCTCCTCCAGTTCTTCATAGAACTCCTCGGAGATATAGCGCTCTCCCACGACGATATCTTCAAGGCCCCGGACAAAACTCGTCCGCGTTTTTGAAAGGCCTTCTTTCAGCCGTGAAAAAAATCCTGTTTTCCTGGTATTATCCATTGCGATTCCTTCCGGAAGGCGGCGTCAATCCGATGCGGTGCCCACCCGAAAAAAGGCGAATCCCGTCCAGGGGAACGGGAAATCGCGGTTCAACGGGGATTCTTCAGTTCATGCTTACCGATACTATCGTTGATATTCCACTCTTCTGCATGGTAACGCCGATGAGGTTGTCGGCGGTTTCCATGGTACGCTTGTTGTGTGTTATGTATATGACCTGCGACTCGCGGGCGATTTCACCTACCATACCGACAAAGAGAGATACGTTGCTGTCGTCGAGGGGCGCATCGGCTTCATCGAGGACCAGAAACGGTGTGGGACGGTACATGAGAATCGAGAAGATGAGCGCAACGGCGGCGAGAGCCTTCTCCCCGCCTGAAAGCAGAGACAGGTTCTGGGTTTTTTTGCCGGGGATTTGAATTTCGATATCCACACCCGTCTCGAGCATGTCCCGTTCGTCGGTCAGATGGAGCGATCCCTTCCCGCCCGGGAACAGCCGGGGGAAAACCTGCTTGAAACAGGCATTGACCCCTTCGAAGGTTTCAGCGAAGCGCTTTCTCGATATCTGGTTGATGCGGTATATGGTCTTCCGGAGTGTTTCCAGGGAGGTTTCCAGGTCCGAGACCTGGCCCGTCAGGAAATCGTGACGTTCCTTGAGCTCCTCGTATTCGCTGAGAGCAAGGAGGTTCACGTCCCCGAAGTCGTCCAGGCGCGCCCTGTCGTCGGCGAGCCGCTTCTCTATATCCTTCCTGCGTTCCTCTCCCAGGGGTTCGAAGCCCTCCACCATGTCTTGAAGATCCTGCTGATATCGTTCCCGGACACCCGCTTTCAGCGTGTCGCACTGCATGGTTGCCTGGTGCCGTTCCAGGGTCAGACGGTTCAGTTCCCGCACCGTGCCGTCAAGATTGTTCCGGGCCGCCTGGAGCAGGGCTTCCGCTTCCCGACGGGACGTTTCGATTGCACTGTGTCGATCCCTGATTGACGAAAGTTCCCGTTCCGCCTTTTCGAAATCGTCGTACAGGACGGCGAGACGTTCCTGGAAGGCCGACTCCTCACGGAGGGCGGTCCGTATTTTTTCCCGGCACTGTTGCATTTCGTCGACGGCAGCCGTTATTCTTGTTTCGATGTCGTCGACACTGTTCTGAAGGGTTCTCAGGGAGGTGAGGCCCGCCTCTCTTCGCTCTTCCAGAGAGGATAGCCCGATTTTCCTGTCCGTGAGGGCCTGTTGTTCTTTTTTAAGCCGTGTGCTGATGTCCTTCCACTGTTCCTGAAGCCCGGCGATGCGATCCCGGTCACTGGAGATTCGAGCCTCGTTGCGCGTCATCTCATCCTTGCTTTCAATAATACGCCGTCCGGCTTCTGCTTCCTCCCGTTCCATGCTTTCCCTGTTGAAGGTGAGTACCTTCATCTGTTGCTCGACCCAGGAGATTTCACCCTCGATTCTTTCCACATCTTTTTTCTTTTCACTGACGAGGATTTCTTTTTCATGGAAGACCTTTCGAAGCCGTTCCAGTTCTTCTTCAAGGCTGTCGATGCTCGAGACGATTTCAGCCTTGACGGCATGTTCCTCCTTCAGATGTTCCCGCAACCCGTCGGTGTCACGCTGAAGCTCTGAAATTTCTCTCTTGCTGCGCAGAAGTGACGGGTTGCTTCCACGGTCGCTTCCGCCGGTGAGGATGCCTCTTCCACTGATGATGTCCCCCTCGGGTGTGACAAAGGTTCCCGTGAATCCGTTTTTCTTCCAGAGTTGTGTTCCCATGTGAAGGTCCGGGATGAGAAGTATGTCTCCGAAGAGGCGCTGGATGAATTTTTTCATGTCCTCGCTTCGGGCGCTGACTATGTCGGTGAGGCGAAGCACCGGGCCGAGGTGTTCCGGAATATCCTCCGGCGATTCACACTGCCGTCCGTCTTCAAGAGGGATGAAACTTCCCCGCCCCGACCCGCTGTGTTTCAGGTAGTCAATAGCCCTGATGCCGTTTTCGTGGTCTTCGACGAGAATGGACTGAATTTTTTCGCCCAGGACGGCTTCCACGGCCACTTCGTATTCACGGGGAACATCAAGCTGGTCGGCAACGAGACCGTAAATCCGGCCTGCCTGCCAGGAGTCCTTGCGGGATTCCTTGAGAATAAAGCGTGTACCTTCACTACACCAGTCAAAACGCTCCTGGATTTCCTTAAGCGAGCAAAGACGGGATGTCTTCAGGCCAAGCCGTTCCTTGAGGTCCTCGATAGCGTCGTCGACGGCGGCAAGCTCCCGCCGCTTGCCTTCCAGTTCTTCCCGGCCCGCCTGCCCCTGTTCTTTGAAACGATCAATTGCAGCCATTTCCGATGTCAGGTCGGCCTTCAGTCCCGCCGCACGGTGCCGGAGAGAATTGACCGTCCCCTGATGGGTTTTAATTTCCCGGGATTCCCGCTCTTTTTTCCTCTTCAGGGTTTCAAGGTCTTTCTCCAAAGAGACAAGAAGGTTTTTAAGGCGGCCCTGTTCCGTTATTGTATCGAAGTGACGGCTCTTTTCACGTTCCAGGGTTTCGGCGGTTGCCGTCTCTTCCTCCGCGAGGCGTTCTACGATTCCTTGCAGGCGGTTCATGTCTTCGCGGATTTCGTCCATGGATTCTTCCGAGGCGGAGAGGTGTGTCTCAAGGGCTTTTATTTCCTCTGTCACGGATCGTCTTCGGCTTCTCAGGGCCTCTGCGTTGCTGTTGCCGACGGTCCTGCGATGTTCCAGTTCGTTGCGGGTCTTCCTGGAAAAGACAATGCTCTGTTCGAGGGTGGTAATGTCGTTTCGAATGGTGAAGAACCCTTCCTGTGCCGTGGAGGCGGATGTTTCAGCTTCTACAGCACCGGCATGGATCTCTTCGATGGAAGCTTCAAGTACGGTTCGGCGTGTTTCTTCACCCATCCGCTGTTCTTCCAGGAGGTCGATCTTCCCTTTCAAGGCTTCCTCACGGCTTTTCAAGCCCAGGAGAAGATCAAGAGAGAGGGCTAATTGTGATTCCCTGACCGACTGCTTCAATGTCTTGAAGCGCTCCGCTTTTTTTGCCTGTCGTGAAAGGGCGTTGAGCCGGCTTTTAACCTCGGAGACAATATCGTTCAGGCGCAGAAGGTTCTGACGGGTGGCTTCCATTTTCCGGCTTGCCGATTCTTTTCGTGAACGGTACTTGGCTATGCCGGCTGCTTCTTCAATAAATTCGCGGCGATCCTCAGGTTTTGATTCTATGAGTCGAAATACCCGTTCCTGTTCAACGATGGAATAGGTTCGAGAGCCCACTCCGGCGTCCATGAAAAATTCACGGACGTCGAGGAGGCGGCAGGGGACGTTGTTTATGGAATATTCGCTTTCTCCATCACGGTAGAGCTTTCGCGAGACCGTGACTTCGGCAAACTCCGCATAGGAGCCGTTAAATTGTCTGCCGTTGTTTTCAAAGGTTATGGAGACATGGGCCATGCTGACTGGTTTGGCGTCGTCACTCCCGTTAAAGATGACATCTTCCATCTTTTTGCCGCGGAGCGTCGTTATCCGCTGCTCACCCATGACCCACCGCATGGCATCGACGATATTGCTCTTTCCGCAACCGTTGGGCCCCACGATGGCGCTGATACCCGGAGAGAAAAGAAGACTTGTTTTTTCCCGGAATGATTTAAAACCCAGTATTTCTATCTTCTTAAGTCGCATCCCACCCTGTCCGCAGAAGATATCACAGCGTTCTTCCGCGAAAACATATCAGAACGAGCCGGTCGTGTAAAGAAAAAACACAACGGAAGGTAGTATGACACAAAAAGGATACTATATATTGTGGTGCCCCGCCGTGGGACACATCGGTACTCAGCACTTCCTGCAGACCGGTCATTCTCCTTCAGCTATTTCTTTACCACCAGGACGGGACATGAGGCGTTCCTGACCAGGTTGTACGAAACGGAGCCGAGGAGCATGGAAGGGAAACTGTCGGCCTTTCCCCGGGCCCCGATGACGATAAGTGAAACAGCTTCTTCTTTCTGAACGCGTAATATCTCTTTGAAGGGATCTCCCCGATCAACTCGCAGGGTCACCTTCAAACCAAGATCCTGGAGTTCCCTTTCAATCTTGCGCATTTCCTTCAGGGCCTTGGTTTCCATGTCGTTGATGATGTCGGATAGATCCTTCGTGGCAAAGCGCGACAAATCGCTTATGCCCCGGCGGTCGATTACGTGGAGTACGATAACTTCCTCCGTGCCGGCTTCTTTGAGCTTCATGACGAAATCGCGCGCCCGGATCGCTTCGGTCGAAAAATCAGTAGGATACAATATCTTTGTAAACATCACGTCCCTCCTTGGTCGAAATGACCGTTCAGAAATTTATCCTGTATCCCGCTGTCTCTCGCGATGGCCGGTGCGTGAATCAGTACGTCAGCACCATGCCTCCGTCAAACAGGAGGTCACCGCCCACCAGATAATTCCCGTGACGTGACATGCCGAAAACAAAGAGGTTTGCCACATCAACAGGACTCATCATTTCCTTGACGCGGGATTTTCCCATCATGACATCACGAACAACCTCTTCATGGGTGATGCCTCGCTGCTCGGCCTGAGAGGGTATCTGTCCCAGTGCGAGGGGGGTTTTTACAAAGCCGACACTGACCGTAAAGGCTCTTATTTTTCCTTCGCCCTCGGCGGCCGTTGATTGAGACAGGCCGCGAAGCCCGAACTTCGTAATGTTATAAACAGGCTTGTTCAGCGTACAGATATGGGCGTGAACCGAGGCCATGTTTCCGATAGCTCCCATGCCGTCGGAACTCTTTCTGATATGGGGGATGACAAGCTGAGTGAGAAAGAAGGGAGCCCTCAACATGATGGTCTGCATAAGGTCGTACATTTTCATGGGAAAGCGCTCAATGGGGTCGATATGCTGAAGCCCCGCTATGTTGGCCAGGTACTTGATGTCGCCAAGTTCGGCCGCCCTTTCGACACAGGTGACCATGGAGTCATCACTGGTCAAATCAACGGTTACGAAAACAGCTTTTCCTCCCAGCTTTTCAGCGAGAGCCACTGTTTCCTTTCCGCCGGCTTCGTTGATGTCCGCGCAGACCACGGTAAGGTTATTCGCGGCCATGGCAAGCGCTACCGCCCGCCCGATACCGCTGGACGCGCCGGTGACGATGCAGACGTTGCCGCTGACAAAGTATGGGTCGTTGACATATAGTATATCGTTTTTGGTGATGACGGGTTCCCGGAGATCAATGGTGCTCTTTGACATGGTACAATCCTTTCTTCAGTTCATCGGTACGAAACAGAAACCGGCGGCCCGCGGCCCTGATCCGCGGGGAGGCACCCGCGGCGGGTCGGCTTTTCGTTATTTCGCCATTGTGGACCATGTTTTGAGCATGGTCAAGAAGAAAGCTCGAAAGGGTTGAGAAGATCGTAAATGAAGTAAAAAACGACCGATGCGGGATACACCGTAAATGGTGGCGATGCATGGAGCGATAGGAGTTGACAAAACCCGGAATCGCCTGTAGGTAATGACTACAAACAAAGGGGTGGCAGGTTGAGGTGCCTGTCTGAGAACATACCCGTTGAACCTGATCCGGATAATGCCGGCGTAGGGAGGAATAGCGGCAACGAGGCAACCCTTTCTCCCGGCAGAGACGAAAGGGTTTTTTGTATTGACGCGAAAGGGGAAAATCAGGAAGAGTACGTGGTGGGAAATAATGACATGCTCGAGGCAGGGAGGTTCAAATGATGGTTACACCGAGGGATATCCATGCGTCACTTGAAGCCATACGCGGTTCCGCTCCGCTTATACACAACATAACCAACTACGTGGCAATGAACAACACCGCCAACGCCCTTCTGGCTCTTGGCGCCTCGCCGGTGATGATCCATGCCGAGGAGGAAGTGGAGGTTATGGCCGCCATGGCATCGGCACTGGTGATCAATATCGGGACTCTCAGCGAGTCCTGGGTAAGGGGAATGTTCAAGGCTTTCCGCCGTGCCGTTGAGATGGATGTCCCCGTCATTATCGATCCCGCGGGAGCAGGCGCGACGGCCTACCGAACCGGTACGGTCCGTCAGCTTATCAAGGACTACAGGCCGACGATTATCCGGGCAAACGCATCGGAAGTGATGGCCCTCCTCGATGATGGAACGAGAACGAAGGGAGTGGACAGCACAGTCGGATCCGATGAGGCTCTCGAGGCCGCTCAGCGTGTGAGCCGGTACCACGGATGTACCGTCTGCGCGACCGGAGCCATTGATTATGTTGTGAACGGTTCCAGGGTGGTTAAACTCTTCAACGGTCATCCGATGATGACACGGGTAACGGGTTTCGGCTGTACGGCATCGGCTTTGTGCGCGGCCTTCGCCGCTGTGGAAAAGGATTCCCTGGCCGCTGCCGTCAAGGCCATGGCGGTGATGGGCATTGCCGGTGAGATGGCCGCCGCGAAATCGGCCGGCCCCGGTTCACTGCAGATGCATTTTTATGATGTCCTGTACGATCTCGACGAGAGGGATATCGAACATTGCCTCAGGATGGAAGAGCAGTCATGAAAGGCGTGTACCTGGTAACGGACAGGGGGCTTTGCGGCGGCAGGTCTCTGGCGGATGTGGTACTGGAGGCGGTGCGGGGCGGTGTCTCCTGCGTGCAGCTTCGGGAGAAGACGTTTTCAACGAGAGATTTTGTTGCCGAGGCGCTGGCGGTCAGGGAGCTTCTTCGCCCATTTCCTGTACCGCTCATCATTAACGACCGGATCGACGTTGCTCTTGCCGGCGGCGCCGATGGGGTGCATATCGGCGGGGATGACATGCCCTATGATGTTGCCCGCCGGCTCATGGGAGAGCGGGCCATTATCGGGGTATCGGTGGAAACCTGGGACGATGTCGAATATTTTCAGGGCCGTGATGTTTCCTATATCGCCGCGAGTCCCGTGTTCGCGACGCCCACCAAGACAGATACCGGAAGACCCTGGGGACTGGAAGGCCTTCGAGCGATCAAATCTTTCAGTCGCCACCCCCTGGTAGCCATCGGCGGGATCAATGAATCCAACGCCCGTGAGGTGGTTGAAGCTGGAGCCGACAGCCTTGCCGTTGTTTCCGCCGTCTGTGCCGCCGACGATCCTGAAAAGGCGGCCCGCCGCCTCCGGGACATCGTTGATGCAGCCACGGCGAAGTCGTAAAAAAGGCCCCCGCGATTCCGTGCGGGGGCCTGTCCTGCCGGTCTTTTCAGACGGTCATATTTCCGCGTCGCACCGCAGACATCGGGATGCTTCCCTGATGGCCGTTTCGAGAGAGTAGCCGAGTTCCACCTCGGCGAAATTCACGATTCTCTGGGCCGCCTCCAGTTCGGGCATTGCCGCCTGGGGCTGTTCCTCGGAGTCTTCGTCGATCTCGAAGGGAACGTCGATCACTTCCTCTTCCGGGGCCTCCCAGGCTGGTTCTCCGTTCTTTGCCCTGATTGTCTCGTCTATTTCGATAGCCGCACGATGTCCCGCCTGGATGGCGCCGATCACCGTCCAGGGGCCCGTCACGGCATCGCCCCCGGCGAAGAATTTCGGATTGGTGGTTTGAGCTTTCAGGCCTTCGGCTATATCAAAGCAGGACCATCTGTTGACGGAAATGCCGCTTTCATTGGGGACAAAACCTGGATCCGGCTCCTGCCCGATGGCGGATATAATGGAATCCACGGCAAGGGTGAATTCGGAGCCCTCCACCGGAACGGGCCGTCGACGGCCGCTCCGGTCGAAATCACCGGGCATCATGCGCCGGCAGGTAATACCCCGCGCCGTTCCATCCTCGACCATGATGGAAAGAGGCGCTACGAAATACTCGATCTTGATTCCTTCATGTTCGGCGGCGATGATTTCCTCTTCGGCGGCGGGCATATCCTCCCGCGCCCTCCTGTAGAGAATGGTTACATCGGCACCGAGACGGCGCGCAACCCGCGCCGCATCTATGGCGGAGTTTCCTCCACCGATGACGGCAACTCGTTCGCCGAGGGTCTTTTCACCCTCGATCCAGGAATTTTCATTGAGGTTGAAGTTCCTGAGGAATTCAACACCGCCGTAAACTCCGGAAGAATCGTCTCCCGCGATGCCCAGGGGCTGGCTCGTGTGGGCACCGGGGGCGAGGTAGATATAGTCGAAGGAGTCGTTGAGTTCACCGAATGATATGTCCCGGCCTACCCTGGTGTTGCAGATGATGTCAACGCCCAGCGCCCTGATGTCGTCGATTTCACCGTCCATCACGTCCCGGGGAAGCCTGTAGGAGGGAATCCCGTAGCGCATCATGCCTCCGGCTTGAGGAAGCTCTTCATAGACAGTAACCTTGTAGCCCCGGATCGCGAGGTCCCTGGCAGCCGTCAGGCCGGCGGGGCCGGCTCCGACAACGGCGATTTTTTCCCTTCGAGAGACCGGTACGGCGGCGATTGCCGGCTTGAGTCCATTGTCGGTAATGAAGCGCTTGATGAATTTGATGGCAACGGCCTCGTCTGACTGCGCGCGGCGGCACTTGGCCTGGCACTGATGATCACAGACCCGCCCGCAGATGGCCGGGAAGGGGTTTGTCCTCAGAAGGATCTTGTAGGCATCGTCGAAACGGCCCGCCCGGACCAGTGCGAGATAGGACGGAACATCCATGCCGACGGGGCAGGCGTTCTGACAGGGAGACCTGAACAGTGCGGTACAGACTCCCGCGGGACAGCGCTTGTCGCGGATGTGAGCCTCGTATTCGCTTCTGAAATAGCGTATGGTGCTGAGTACCGGATTAGCCGCTGTCTGACCGAGCCCGCAGAGGGAGGAATCCCTTATTATGGCGGCCATTTCTTCGAGCAGTTCTATGTCGCCCTCTTTTCCACGGCCCTCACATATGTTTGTCAGGATTTCAAGCATCCGCTTTGTGCCTTCCCTGCAGGGGACGCATTTTCCGCAGGATTCGTCCTGGCAGAAATCCATGAAGAACCGGGCCATATCGACACTGCACATATCTTCGTTCATGACGATAAGACCGCCGGACCCCATGATGGCGCCCAGTTCGGCAACAGTCTCGAAGTCCACGGGAGCGTTCAGGTGCCGGATCGGGATCATGCCGCCCGAGGGTCCACCGAGTTGAGCGGCCTTGAACTTCTTGCCCTTGGGGATTCCTCCGCCGATATCGTAGACGATGGTTCCCAGCGGTGTTCCCATGGGAACTTCGACAAGGCCCACGTTGTTGACATCACCGGTGAGGGCAAAAACCTTGGTTCCCTTGCTCTTTTCGGTGCCCACGGAGGCAAACCAGGCACTTCCCCTGTCGATGATCTGTCCAATATTGGCGAGAGTCTCCACGTTGTTGAGGATGCTTGGCTTTTTCCAGAGGCCCTCCGCGGCGGGGAAGGGCGGTCGTGGACGGGGCATGCCCCGTTTGCCTTCGATAGACGTCATAAGTGCCGTCTCTTCTCCGCAGACAAAGGCGCCGGCGCCCCGGTAGATTTCAATGTCGAAGGTAAACCCTGTCCCGAGGATGTTCGTGCCCAGGAGACCGTATTCCTTCGCCTGGTTGATGGCGATGGTGAGGCGCTGAATCGCCAGCGGGTACTCGGCCCGGCAATAAATGTACCCCTTGGAGGAACCGATGGCCCTGGCGGCGATCACCATGCCTTCCAGAACGGCGTGGGGGTCCGCTTCGAGAATGCTGCGATCCATGAATGCTCCCGGATCTCCCTCGTCGGCATTGCAGAGCACGTACTTGACGTCGCCCTTCGATTGGGCGGCGAACTTCCACTTGAGTCCCGTGGGGAACCCTGCTCCACCCCGTCCGCGAAGGCCTGAGTCGAGAACTTCCTGTATGACCTCCTCGGGTGTCATGTCCGAGAGCGCTTTTGCCATCCCCGAATATCCATCGCGGGCGATGTATTCGTCGATGACTTCGGGATCGATGAGCCCCTTGTTTCTCAAAACTCTCAGCTTCTGGTGGGCGAAAAAAGGTATGTCATGCATCAGGGGAATGCGCTCTTCCGTGACGGCTTCTTTGTAGAAGAGCCGTTCCAGCGGCCGTCCCTTGAGGAAATGTTCATCCACGAGTTCGGGGATATCGTCCTTCTTGACCAGGACGTACATGATCCCCTCGGGATAAACCACCATGACAGGACCAAGGGCGCAGAATCCGTTGCATCCGGTTTCCACGATCCTGATTTCGTCAGTCAGATTCCGCCTGGTCAGTTCTGCGGCCAGGGCCTGTTTCACTTCGACACTGCCCGTGGTATGGCAGCCGGTACCACCGCATATCAGTATATGAGATCGAAAAACCTTCATCGGCTGTCAACCTCCTCTCGTAAGATCGTTCTGTGGAGGGTCTTCCTCATCATTATCATTATTGTTCTTTCCCCCGGGCAAGGACAAAAGGGGTCTGAATCTCGCCCTGGAGAACGTGCCTCCTGAATATCTGGCGCATTTTGTTTTTGTCCACGAGCTGATAGACGATAGGTTCCTCACCCAGGATTTCTACGGTTATCTCCGGTTCCCGGCTGCACAGTCCCATGCACCCGGAGGTCGTCACCATGACATCGGAAACCTGAGCTTCCTCGATTTCCCGCATGAGGGTGTCCATGACCGTGCGCGCCCCCGCGGCGATTCCGCAGGTTCCCATGTGAACTGTTATTCGCACCCTTCGACCACCTTCCCTGAGAGCGTTTTCGGCCTGAACCCGCTCCTTGATTTTTTTCAGGTCCTCGATTTTGAGTTTTGCCATGACTTTCCCTCACTGGTAGTTTTCCAGGATTTGTTTTATCCTGTCGGGCTTGACCCGGCCGTGTACGTCGTCGTTGACAACCACCACCGGACCGAGACCACAGGCACCGAGACACCGGACCGATTCGTAGGTAAAACGCCTGTCCGGCGTTGTCTCGCCCTCTTTGATAGCGAGCATGCGTTCGATATTTTCAGCAATTTTTTTCCCTCCCCTTACATAACATGCCGTTCCCAGGCAGATGCGGATCGTGTTTCGTCCCCGGGGAGTCATGGTGAACAGTGAATAAAAGGTCACCACGCCGTATACCTGGCTCAAAGGCAGGTTCAGTCCCCCGGCAATCCGCTGCTGAACGGGAACAGGCAGGAACCCGAGAAGTTCCTGCGCTTTTTCCAGGACCGGTATCAGTCCTCCCGGTTGGCTCTTGTGGGCCTCGATCGTCGCGTCGAGTTCCTGAATCTGCTCCTGAGAGAATTCTTCCAGAAGCATATCGTCATTAGATTTCATAGGTGGTCCTCCATGGGCAAAACAATAATGCTTTTCATTGTGAATGTCCGGAGAGTCGCCTTCAAGCTCAGCGAGGTTCTCCAGGATAGTGCTTCGAATGAAGGCCATTACGGCTGTGTGCGTAAGCGGCACATCTTCCAGCGAGCGGCGCAGCTCTCTCGTGTCCAGGGTGTAGCTTCGTCCGTTCTTGCTGTGGCAATATACAAAATCAACTTCGGGATTGCCCATCATCAGCGTCGTTAGGGTCTGTTCCATTCTGCCCAGGGGTTGACGGTCCACATGGTTCAGTCTGAACAGCGCTCTCACCCGGGTTCCCCTGTCGGCCTCGGATGTTATGGAAAAAGAACCGCCGGTCGTCTCGGCGGCCTGAGCCAGGAGGGGCAGCCCGAGCCCCACCCTGCGAACCTCCTTGGTCGTATAAAAAGGATCGAGGGCACGCCTGAGCGATTCCCCGTCCATTCCCGATCCGTCGTCCTGTATGTCTATGATCAGGCTGTCGTCGACGGTTGATTCGGAAATACCGATAGAGACAAGCCGCGATCCCGCCCGGGTCGAGTTTTCCACGATGTCGAGAATGTGCATGGAAAGTTCTTCCATGGGCTACTCCAGAATTGCCCGCCCCTCCCGTCCTTCGAAGGCCAGTTTACATTCGGCTATGCCGGCTTCCTTGAGTAAGAGCGTGGTCGTCGCCCGTCCGATGTCGGCAAGACAGTGAGCGTCGGAGGACGAAATGAAGCTGAAACGCTCCAGTTCGGGGTGCAGGGCCAGGAAGGTTGCGGCGTCCGTACGAAAGGAAAGTTCAAGGGCGTCAAGGTCGATATTGTCCGGTATAAAACCGAGCTGTCCAATGATTCCGAAACTTTCCCGATCCACGTGGGCGGCGATGACCAGCCCCCCGAGGTGGTGAATGGTTTTCGTAATGTCCTCGATGGAGAGGGTCGTGGAACCGATGAGAAGCCGGTTGTTGAATCCTTCAACGTCTCCAGCCTCATTGACGATGGCCTGGCACCCGAAGGCGGCTTCATCGTTTTCGCCGGGCAATGCCTGGTAGACCACACGCTGAAGGGCGGTCAGGGGACCTATAGTATCAAAGAGCGCGATCAGGTGCACTTCCTCACGGCTGGTCACTTCCATGCCGGGAAACACCTTGATATCTTTTCCCCGGGCGGCGTTCATTATGTATTGAACGTTTTCGGAAGCATTATGGTCACAGACACCTATGATGTCGAGCCGTGCCTCCAGGGATCGACTGACGAGGGCCTGGGGGAACATGTCCAGTTCCGCACAGGGGGACAGGCATGAATGAATATGAAAATCACACCGGAACTCCCTCAAGTGCATGACAGACGGCCCTTCTTCGTATCCCTCCGCGGCATTATCCGGATCGTGACGGGATGAACGGGAGCCGCGCCGGGAGGGCGTGTGGTCATTCCTGCTCCCCGGCGATCATGCCGTACAGTCGGCCCGCGATTTCAAAGCCCGGCAGATCCGTTACCAGGATGGGAATGCCTTCCCGGGTCGCTTTTTCCAGGGTTTCCCGGTCAGGTTCCTTGCCGAGCGTCAGAATGATGCCGGCGTGTTCCCGCAGGGATGCCACGGCGACGATATTCTGATGGGATTGGCGGGTTATCCAAAGGTGGCCTTTCTTGCTGTTGGCGATTACATCGCTGAGGAGGTCGCCCACGTAGCCGCCTTCCACGCCCCGGTCAAGCTTTTCGTCGCAGCATCGAACCCCCAGGTTCAGCTTCCGAATCACCTCTGCAAGAGTCATCGGTCATTACCCCTCGCTATTGATACTTTGAGGTGAGTGCCCTCGTTAACCGTTGACGCTATCTCGAACCGGTCTGAACAGCTCTTGATATTGCACAGTCCCATGCCCGCTCCGAATCCCATCTGCCGGATCTGTTCCGTTGCCGTCGAGTATCCGGGCTGCATGGCCAGTTCGATGTCTTCAATGCCCGGCCCCTCATCCCGGACATCGATGTTAATATCGCTGTCCGTCACGACCAGGTTGATTATGCCTTTCCTTGCGTAGGATATGATGTTGAGTTCCGATTCGTACACGGCAATCGCCGTTTTTCTCAACACGTCATCCTGTATTCCAAGGGCCTTGAGAATCTTTTTGATTTCTATCGATGCAATTCCCGCGTTTTCGAAATTTCCTCCTTCCACGGAGAAGGTTTTCCTGACGATGTCTTTCATGATCCGGCGCTACTCATTCCCCCGATTTTTTCGATACAGCCCACGATGCCGTTCGCGTACAGGCGGCCCGATGTTTCAAAAAGAATGTAGCCCGTCGACAGAACCGGGATATCAAGTTCCTGGGCCAGCTTCAGGGTGTCTGCAGGGGGAATTTTGCCGCGTACGATTATCAGGGCTGTAGCGTCGAGAATGCTCGCCGTTCGAACGACCTGCGGTGTCGTTAAACCGGTAAGGATGAGGCTGCCCGACTTGGCAAAGGCGAGAACGTCGCTCATCAGGTCGGCGCTGAAGGCGGTTTTGACATCAAGGGCGAGGTGCCGTTCAGTGCCGACAAGGAGAGTTGCTTCCAGGATATCGACTACTTCACCAAGTTTCAACGGGTACTCCTTTCAGACAACGCAACCCTCAAGAGGCCGGAGTGTCGGGGGGCGCCCCGACCGACCCGTAATCGATGCCCCTTGATGCCGGACGGTACGCCTCCCGTTCCGACAGTGAGAAACGGCTTCTTGCTACCACAGGGCGTGGGGCATGTCAATTCTTTTCATCCCGCCTTTCCTCAAATAGCCAGTGATACAAAAATCTTAGCTTCCTGGATTTTTTGCTTGCTATTATCCTGCATTTTGCCTACATTGTGCTGACTCATGGTCATAATATGACCTTAATTCATTATCCTTGCCGCCGGAGGAAGTCAGGCGCGGCAGACGTTCATGAGAGGGTATCATGGTTGGTCCTGAAAAACGAAGGAACCGGGAGAAGATTCAGCGAAAGAAAGCCATTATCAGATCGGCGAGAAAACTCTTTGCCGATTATGGATTCAAGCCCGTTACCGTGGCGAGTATAGCGAAAAAGGCGGAATTGAGCAAAGGTGCCATATACCTGTATTTCAGCAGCAAGGAAGAAATTTACACGCAGATCCTTCTTACCGATATCGAATCCTTTCACCGGGAAATGTCTCGAATCTTTCAGCCCGACAAGAGTTCGTCTCAGATACTGCACGATTTCGCCGATGCCTACATCAACATATTCCTGGCGCAGAAGGAGCAGTTCAGGACCCTCATGAACTTCATGCTCAGCGCCGAAAGTCTGAACCTGTCAAAAGAAACACGCAAACAGCTGATATGGGAGACCAACAGGACTGTGTCACTTATCGAAAAAATTCTTCAATTCGGCGTTGCTTCAGGGGAACTGAAAATAAACAGGCAGGACATGCGCAAACTGCGTAATGTTCTGTGGGGGCTCCTGAACGGCGTTATTTCCCTTCATCTCTTTGTGGGCGATGAAATCAAGCGTGAGGAGAGGATCCGGGCCGGCGTCAGGGAAGGCATGGAACGGATAATTCAAACGCTGAAAAGCGACGTTCCCACCGTTGAGTAATTTCCGGGAAAAATTGAGAACCGATAGGAGTAATGTGCCGATAACCACTCGGTATCTGTGACGAACGCGTAAAAAGCCGAAAAACGTCCGATAGGGGGCGGCTTTGTAAGGGCACTCTTGGAACAGCGGAATGTCAGTGCCCGCCCCCCAGGTAGGCCCTTCTCACGTCAGGGTTGGCCAGGAGGGCGGCGGACGAGTCCTCCAGGACGATTCTGCCCACCTCGAGGACGTACCCCCTGTCGGCCAGTTTCAGCGCGAGGCGGGCGTTCTGTTCTACCAGAACGATGGTTACACCGGAACGGTTGATTTCCCGAATAACCGCGAAGATGGATTTCACGAGAATCGGGGAAAGCCCCAGGCTCGGCTCGTCCAGAAGCAGAATGTTCGGGTTCGCCATAAGGCCCCGCCCGATGGCGAGCATCTGCTGTTCCCCCCCGCTGAGGGTTCCCGCCAGTTGATCGCTTCGTTTCTCGAGAATGGGGAACATGTCATATACCCAGGCAAGGGTGCGCTCGATCATTTCTCTGTCAACGGCGGTGTAGGCCCCCAGGCGTAGGTTTTCCAGTACCGTCAAAGTACCGAAAGTCCGTCGCCCTTCCGGAACCTGCGCCAGCCCGAGTTTGACGATCTGGTGGGCCCCCAGTTTGTGGAGAGGGGTCTCATCGAGGAACACGCCCCCGCCGGAGGGTTTTACCAGGCCGCTGATGGTCATGAGTGTCGTGGATTTGCCTGCGCCGTTTGCCCCGAGAATGGTGACGATCTCTCCCCGGTTCACATAAAGATTGATTTTGTTCAGAACCTGGACATTGCCGTAACACACGTCCAGGTTTTCAACTCTCAGGAGCATGATCAGAACCCCTCGTTTTCATTGTTATCGGGAGAACCCAGATAGGCGTCTATGACATTCCGGTCGTTCTGTATTTCCTCCGGGTTCCCTTCGGCTATCATGACCCCGTGATCCAGGACCGTTATTTTCTCACAGATTTTCATCACCAGGTTCATGTCATGCTCGATGAGAAGTACCGTGATCCCCCGATCGCGGATCTGTGAAATAGTGCGTACCAGGAGTTGGGTCTCATAGTCGTTCATACCCCCGGCGGGCTCATCGAGGATGAGGAACCGGGGCCTGGTGGCCAGTGCCCGGGCGATTTCGAGAAGCCGCTGGTTCCCGTAGGAAAAATTCCGGGCCGCGCTATCCAGGTGGCGGCGAAGACCCACGAAATCCAGTTCGGCCGCGGCGATTTCGACGGCTTCCCGTTCTTCCCGTCGCTGTCGGGGAAGACGAAGCATGGCTGCGATGATTCCGGAACGCATCCGACAATGGCAGCCTGCCAGAACGTTCTCCAGGGCGCTCATGTTCTGAAAAAGCCGGATTGTCTGGAAAGTCCTGGCGATGCCGAGGGAAACGATCCGGTTGGTGCGCATACCGGCGATATCCTGCCCGTCGAAACGAATCTGTCCGCTGTCGGGGTGATAATTGCCGGTTATCAGGTTGAAGACGGTGGTCTTGCCCGCGCCGTTGGGGCCGATCAATCCCATGATGGATCCGCGCTCCACGTCGAAAGACACGTCGTTGACCGCCGCGACTCCGCCGAATGACTTGGTCAGGTTCGTCAGGCTCAGCAAGTTCGGGCTCTCCATCAGCCGCCTCTTTTCGATCCGGCCGGCGCGTTCAGTGTATAGGTCCGCTGTGTCGGGGGCAGAATACCCCGGGGCCGGAAGATCATCATCAGAACCATGGCCGCGCCGAACACAAGCATCCGTGCAACGGCGAACTCCCTGAAAACCTCGGGTAGGCCGATGATCAGAAATGAGCCGAGCAGTACACCCCGGATACTTCCCGATCCGCCGAGTATGACGATGGTAAACATCACCACCGATTCCCAGAACGTGAACGATTGGGGTGACACGATGGTCATTTTTGCCGCGAAGATGGTGCCGGCCATGCCCGCCCAGAACGCGCCCAGAATGAAGGCGACAAGCTTGTAGTGTGCCGCGTCGATGCCGCTCCCCTCAGCGGCGGTGTCGTCTTCCCGAATATAATTCAGGGCCCGACCGAAACGGGAATTTTCAAGACGGTAAAAGAGAAGAATCGTAGCGGCGGCAAAGGCAAGGATCAGGTAGTAGAAGGCATGGGGGGTGCGTATCACGTGGCCGAAGAAACTCGGCCTGCCGATTCCGAAGATGCCGTTAGCGCCTCCGGTGATGCCGAATACGTTGTTTACCAGGGCAATGCGAACGATCTCCACGATCCCGATGGTCACGATGAGCAGGTAGTCGCCCCGGAGGTGAATGATGGGTCGTGCGACCATGAGCGCGAAAACCCCCGCCGTTACGCCGCTCAACGGCATAAGCCAGAGGACGGGAATGCCGAACCGGGTGTTCAGAATGGCCGTGGTATAGGCCCCGATGGCGAAAAATGCCGCGTGTCCCATGTGAAAGAGACCTGCGTAGCCAAGAATGATGTTCAGGCTCAACGCAAGAACAGCATAGATCCCGATGGAATTGAGAACGTCCACCCAGTAAGAATTCAACCACCAGGGGGCGGCCAGCAGGACCGCCACGATGAGTACGTTGATGGTAATGCCCCTGTTCATACCTTGTCAGCCACCCGTTCTCCCAGAATGCCCGTGGGGCGGACAATCAGGATCAGAATCAGGACCATGAAAGAAATGGCGTCCTTCCATGCCAGAGAGATGTAGGTGGCTCCCAGGGATTCAATGATGCCCAGAAGGATGCCGCCGAGCATGGCTCCGGGTATGTTTCCGATGCCCCCCAGGATGGCCGCGGTAAAGGCCTTCAGGCCGTAACCCCATCCCATGGTGAAATTGATCTGACCATAGTAGAGTCCGACCATCATCCCCGCAGCGCCCCCGAGAGCCGGGCCGATGAGGAAGACATACATGATGACCCGGTTGACATCGATGCCCATGAGCCTGGCCGCTCCCTGGTCGATGGCGGCGGCTCGAATGGCCGTGCCCGTTCTGGTGCGTTGGACGAACAGGTAGAGTCCGGCCATCATGACCACCGAAGCGGCAAAGAGGATAATCCTCATCACCGGTATCGTCAGGCCGAAAATCGAGACCGCCGTGACAGGCAACAGATCATGGGGATAGACACGGAACCGGGCGCCGTAGATAAGCATAATGGCGTTTTGAAAAAAAATGGACGCGCCGAGGGCCGAGACCACGGCCGACAGCCTGGGGGATGTCCGCAGCGGACGGTAGGCCGTCCGCTCCAGAAGTTCCCCTATGACCGCGACCAGGCCCATGACCATGATCGTCAGCACGAGAATTCCGGCCAGGGGGCCCAGGTGATCGGTCAGGCCCAGGGACAGGAGCAGGGTGAATCCCAGATAGGCGCCGATTGTAAAAAGATCACCATGGGCGAAATTGATCAGCTTGAGCACACCGTATACCATGGTGTAGCCCAGGGCTATCAGGGCGTAGATACCCCCCACGGCCAGGCCGTTTGTGAGTTGTTCGAAAAAGAGCTGCATGTGATACTCCCCGGCCGGTACCTGCTTATTGCATGATAAACCTGCCCTCGCCGTCAACCCTGTATACGCGGTACAGTTCGCCGATTCGGTCTCCCTTGTCATCGAAGGCGATGGCTCCGGTCAGTCCCTGAAAATCCTCGAGACCCGTGCGGAGGAATTGGGCTATCTCTTCGGGATCGGTGGACCCGGAGCCTTCGATGGCGGCGATGATTACCTTGAAGGCGTCTCCCGCCAGAACCGCCCAGACCGATGCGGGATCATCCCGGTACTTTGCCCTGTAGGCTGCCATGAATGATGTTGCCTCTACCGAATCGAGATCCTGGGGAACGGGTGGGCTCAGGAACATGAATCCCTCGGCGGCTTCCTTGCCGGCGATGCTTACCAGATCGGGGTTGTTCGTGGCGTCGCCGCCGATGAAGGGGACATCCCAGCCCATGCTCTTTTTCTGGCGCAGAAGCAGTCCTGCTTCAGGGAAATATCCGGTGAAGAGGACCACATCGGGATTGCGGGACCGCAACTGTGAGAGAATGGTGCTGTAGTCACGTTCTCCCGATGTCAGGGCATCGAAAAGAACGATGTTCACGTTGTCGGCCTTGAGGAGCGCGGCGGCTTCGTCTGCAAGCCCACGGGCATAGGTGGTGTTGTCGTGAAGAATGGCGACCCGTTCGTAGCCGAGAGATTTCAAGGTGTCGGCCGCGACGAGACCCTGTTCGTCATCCCTGGGGGATGTGCGGAAAAAGTACCGGAGCCCCTTCTCGCTCAGGCGGATTGCCGTGGAACCCGTCGCAACCTGGACAATCTTGTTTTCGTCGTAGATATTCTGGGTGGCCTCTGTAATGGATGATCCGTACGTACCAATGACCGCCGCGATGTCCCGGGTGGAGAGACGCTGTGCCGCCAGGGCAGCCGTGCGCGGATCACCGCCGTCATCCTCGGCAATGATTTCGACCTTCCGGCCCAGGACGCCTCCGGCGCCGTTCAGTTCGTCAGCCAGCAGGTCGACGATCTGTTTCATGGCCCGGCCTTCACTGGCCCAGGAGCCGGTCAAGGGCGCCATTACGCCGATCCTGATCTGCGCTTCAGCCTGTCCGAAGAACAGGGGAACCGCCATCAAAACCGCCACCACAGATAACACAAATCGTTTTTTCATGTAACTGCCTCCTGTAATGGTTGTGAACTTCTCGTGGTACATGGGAATAACCGGATATCCGGCAGTCCGGTCGCCGACAGTGCAACTCGCAGCCTTATACGGCTGAAACGCCTTAAAATCAACTGTCTTCTGCGGGTATTTTACGACACTATCGCGAGCCGCTGTCGATGGCGCTCGCCGCCATGTCAGTGCTCACTGCATGGGTATGATTTCGTAGGTATCCTGGAACAGACGGTTGTCTGTCTGAAGAATGATTTTTTTGTTGTACCGCTGTTCCAGTCTGTCCAGGAGCTTCTTCCTGCCTTCCGTAAAAAGTCCCGCCACGTCGGGGTTGAGAAGAACGCAGATGGTCCCGCCGGCGCCGCGAACCGCCGCTCGTTTCAGTTCCCTGAGTATTTCATAGTAGATAGTTGTCTTTGACTTGATCACTCCCCGTCCTGAACAGTAGGGGCATGATTCGCACATGATCCGGGAGAGGCTGCGGCGTTGCCGTTGCCGTGTCATCTCTATAAGGCCCAGCTCGGAGATCTTCTGAATGCTCGTTCTACTTCGATCCCTTTCCAGTTCGGCCGCCAGGGCGCTGTAAACAAGTTCCCGGCTTCGTTCGTCTTCCATGTCGATGAAATCGATAATGATAATGCCCCCTATATTACGAACCCGGAGCTGGTGGGCTATCTGCCGTGCCGCTTCCAGGTTTGTTTTCAAAATCGTCTCCTCGAGGGTACGCTTGCCCACATAGCGTCCGGTATTGACATCGATGGAGCACAGGGCCTCCGTTTCTTCGATGACGATGAACCCGCCTGATTTGAGCCACACCTTCTTATCGAAGAGTTTCTCCACGTCTACCTCGATGCCGAAAAAATCGAAAATGGGCTCTTCGTCTTCGTAGAGTTCAAGGCGGCAGGAAAGAGCGGGCATGAACTCCTTCATGTATTCCTCGATTCTGTCATATTCGCTCTTTGAATCGATGATTATGCGATCCATGTCTTCGGTGTAGAAATCCCGTACGGCCCGAAGCACCATGTTCAGTTCCCTGTGTACCAGTCCGGGGACACCCACGAGGGAGCGTTTGTGCTGGATGGTTTCCCACAGCCTTACGAGATGGCGGATATCACGACGGATTTCATCGGCACCCCGGCCTTCGCTTACCGTTCTGGCGATAAAGCCGAAGTCCGGCGGGCGGGCCTCTTCGATGATCAGGCGAAGCCGCTCCCGTTCGGCCTCATCCTTGATTTTTCTCGATACGCCGACTTGGGAGGCGCCCGGCATGGCGACCAGATTTCTGCCGGCCAGAGATATGTAGGTTGTTACCCGGGCCCCTTTGGTTCCCAGGGGTTCCTTCGATGCCTGGACCAGGATTTCCTGCCCTTCGCGCAGGATGTTTTCAATGGACAACACCGGGCTCGAGCCGCCAAGGTCCTTCAGACCGTTTTCGTCCTCCTCGCCCGGCAGCAGGTATGTATCTTCCGGGTTCTCGATTGACGCGTCAGCCACATAGAGAAAGGCCGTCCTGTCGAGGCCGACGTCCACAAAAGCGGCCTGCATGCCCGGCAGAACCCGGGCGACCCGACCCACGTAAATATTGCCCGCGATAGAGTGTTCATCCCAGCGCTCCACGTAGAGATTGACCAGTCTTCTTGCGTCGAGGATGGCGATCCGGGCTTCACAATCGTTGCAGTTGAAAATCATTTCCTTCGTCATGGCCGATTCATCCGCCGATCAGTACGGTTTGTTTTTTCACGACCCGCACGAGGCGAGCCTGGCTGTCGCTCAGTCCGATGACATGGGTCAGGATTTCGATGGGTTTGACGCCGCCCTGCGGTGTGAAGCTGAATATGCCTCGAAGAGTCCCGGTCTCGTCATCATAGACAAGGGTCTGTACGAAGGGGCGAATGTCCCGCTCCCTGGTGCGCTGACCGCTGCTTCGAACAATGACGTGCCGGTCCGCATTGAGGAATCGTCCTATGGCCCGCAATACCGCGGACTTTTTCAGGCCCGTTCGCTCTCCATCGAGATGCATTTCATAGACGAACCCCGCGATCAGTCCCGATAGGGTTTGGTCGGAACCGGTTATGTCCTCCAGGGCCAGGAGCGTCAATCCCGCGGGCAGTGACCGGTTGATGCCCTCCATCAGACGCCCGCGGTTCCAGTGGGGGGGGGTGAACACTCGTATTTCCGCGTATTCATCTTCACTTTCAACTCCCAGGGGCGTGGCGCAGGGGAAGGAAATTTTCGGGTGGGGGTGAAACCCCCGGGAGTATTCAAACCTGATACCGCTTCGTTTAATCGACCTGATGAGAGCCGATGCCGTGTCCAGGTGGGACAGGAACCTCGCCTTGTCTCCTTTTCTGTAGCGCATTCTCAAGTGCCTGTGTCTCCAGACTTCCTCCCGGGGGGTCTTCGGGGTGCCGTGGTCTCGTGACGGGAGGGGATCTTCCAGGGCCATGCGCAGTTCGATGCCTTCGACACAGACCCCGCAATTGGTGCAGCCTGCGGTCCGGCAGTCTTCCGTTGCCTCACCGGTTCTGGATTTTTCGAGCTCCCGGAGAAGAAACTCTTTTTCCACGCCGCAGTCGATGTGGTCCCAGGGAAGGGCAGAAGCGGGATCGGTCCCGGCCAGGTATAGTTCGGGATCGATTCCGGTATCCTTCAGTGCCCGGTCCCAGAGTTCAAAACGGAACCGGTCACTCCAGCCGTCAAAACGGGCACCCAGTCTGTAGGCCCCTTCAATGACATCAGCCACTCTTCCGTCGCCTCGCGCTATGATGCCCTCGAGAAAGCTCATTCGCCGGTCATGCCACTTGAGCTTCAGGTTGCCTCGGCGAAGGATGTCCTTGAAGTATTCCTGGCGTTCCTCCGTTTCACGAATACTGATTTGGCGTTCCCATTGAAAGGGGGTGTGGGGTTTGGGAACAAAGGTGGACAGGCCCACCGTTACCTGGTGTCCCTTGCCCTCAACCCGCAGAACCTTGTTGACCAGCTCCGCGATGCCCTGGAGGTCTTCCAGCTGTTCCGTGGGAAGACCGATCATGAAATAGAGCTTCAGAGACTTCCAGCCTGCCCTGAAGACGCTTCGTGCCGTTTCGAGAAGATTCTCCTCGCTGTTACCCTTGTTGATAACCTGCCGGAGCCTCCGGGTTCCCGCCTCGGGGGCCAGGGTAAAACTGGTTTTGCGAACCCGTCGGATCTGTTCGATCAATGAATCCGCAAGGGTTTCAGTACGCAGAGAGGGCAGGGCGAGTGCCACGCGCTGTTCGATGTTGCGGTCCATGAGTTCCGTCAGAAGCGGGGCAATGCGGGAATAATCTCCCGCACTCAACGCGAGAAGCGAGATCTCGTCATAGCCGGTGGCGGAGAGAATCCTTTCAGCGGATCCGATGATTGTTTCAAGGTTTCGCTCCCGCAGGGGACGCCACACCATCCCGGCCTGGCAGAACCGGCATCCGCGGGTACATCCTCGGGCGATCTCGAGGGTTATCCTGTCGTGAATGGTTTTGATCAATGGTACGACCGGTTTTTCGGGCAGAAAAGCCGCATCCAGGTCAGCCACCACCCGCTTGCGAATCCGGTGGCCCGTTCCATGAACGGAGGGAACATAGAGCCCCTCGATCCCGGCAAGTTTTTCCAGGACGGTTCGGCGGGGCAGTCCTCTTTTTTTCCCCCTTTCCACGGTTTCGGCGATGTCGATTACCATCTCTTCGCCCTCGCCCAGGGCAAAGGCATCGAAAAAGGGCTCCATGGACGCGGGGTTGAAAACACAGGGTCCTCCCGCGATTACCAGGGGATGGTCTTCACGGCGGTTGACGGCTCGAAGGGGCACCCGTCCCAGGTCGAGCATGGAAAGGACGTTGGTCAGGGAAAGTTCGTACTGAAGAGAAAACCCTATGATATCAAAATGATGGAGGGGCGTTGCCGATTCAAGAGATGAAAGTGCCATTCTGCGCGATGCCATGAGAGAGGCCATGTCGGGCCAGGGCGCATAGACCCGTTCAGCCGTCCAGTCCCTGCGGCGGTTCAGGATTCCATAGAGAATCTGGAGTCCCTGATGGGACATACCCACTTCGTAGACATCGGGAAAGGCCAGAGCGAAGGACAGAGAAGCGGTTTTCCCCGCCGTGTTCGCAGCGTTGGTTTCTCCCCCCGTATAGCGGGCAGGTTTCTGCACAAGGGGAAGTATGGACTCGATTTCATGATCAGTCATGGGGCCCCCGTATCAGTCGATCAACCATGTTACGGGTGATACGGGCGGCTTCTCTCAAGGCCTGGAGGTCCGGTTCGTCAAGAGGAATTTCCAGGATTCTTTCTATCCCCGCCGCTCCCAGCAGGACCGGAACGCCGATGTGAATATGCTCGATACCGTACTGGCCTTCCAGGAGTGCTGAAGCCGAGACCATCCGTTTACTGTCCTTCAAGATCGCTTCCACCATCAGGACCGTTGATGCCGAGGGCGCGTGCCAGGCACTGCCGCTCTCGAGGAGATCCACGATTTCGGCTCCTCCCCGCCGCACGCGCGCGACGATGTCGGCGTATTCCCCGGGAGACAGGAACATACGTACCGGCAGGCCCTTAACCGTTGTGTAGCGTTCCACGGGAACCATTGCTTCTCCGTGGCTGCCCAGAACCAGTGCTTCTATGTCACGGGGGGAAACGCCGAGTTTGCGGGAGAGGAAATAGCTGAACCGCGCTTCATCCAGGGTTCCTCCCATACCGAAAACCCGCTGAGGCGGAAATCCCGAGACTGTCCAGGCCAGGTGGGCCATCACGTCAAGGGGGTTTGTGACTACAATGACAACGGCCCCGGCGGCATGGTGCCGGACGTTATCCATGACCGAGCGTGTAATGGCGGCGTTTTTTTTCGCCAGGTCTTCCCTGGTCATTCCCGGCATCCGGGGGAGTCCCGCCGTGACGACGACGATTGACGCACCGCTTATTTCCGAAAAATCATTTGTTCCGATGACCTGCCCCTCAAATCCTGCGACAGAGGCAGCCTGGGACATATCCAGAGCCTTCCCTTGGGGTATTCCCTCGACGATATCGACGAGAACGACATGGGCCAGGTTTTTTTCGATGATGCGCTGACTCACCATGGTTCCCACGAATCCGGCTCCAATGACGGCTACCTTTTGCTTCATGGACATGTCCTTTCCTGAATGTTCAGCGCCTTATCGAACGATAGCGATGAGGCCGTTTTCGAATGTCTGCCAGCTTCGCCCGGACGAAGCGGGCCGGAAAGTCGGGTCGTTCAAGATAGGGAAGGGAATCCTCCATGAAATCATCAAGCAGTTCGGCAAAAACAGATTCCCGGTTTTCTTTTTTCACAAAGGTCCGTTCTTTTTTTATGATAAAGGAGATGTGGGATCCGAAGATTTTCTTCACGAGTCGATACTCGTCATCGTTATCGAAAAAGCCTTCTCGTACTTCCACCGGCAGGACCAGTTCCACTTCAACCTTCGTCGTGTCGGGCGCGATCGGCCGTGACCGGTCCCGAACCTGGAGAACCAGGCCGTTGGCAAGTTCGATTTCTTCAACCACGCTCATATGCCCGTACCCGTTGTAAGTGATATTGCCCGGTTTTAATGGGCGTCGACTGTGCTGTATATACCACAGGAATCCCTGTGGGCAAGTCCATTGTTCATTCGCGGCATCGTTCCCTTTGACGGCGATGAAACCCGCCATATATGAACACTGACGGTTTCGCAAGGCGTACCTCACAGTACGCCTCATCCCTCAGGATGTGTGCACCGTGCCTCAAGGAACTTTGTACAAAGCCGTCCTCTATCGGACATTTTTCGACATTTTGCGAGGACGTCGACATTCTCTGGAGGGAGGGGTGACAGCCATGGGTAAGCCCGTGGCCATACGTGACGGATGTGTCTGACGGAAATCCCGCCGTTACCGCCCGGGGTGCCATCGAAACCGGCCGCAGGGCTACCGCGGTGCGCAGGGTGTTCAAGGATACGAACATCGGGAGACCGTGCGGATTCAGAGAGAAAACGGGATTCCGGTCGATCGATTTTCACCGGGCCCCGCACAAGGTAACTGAGCCGGACGTCATGAGGGGAGCGAGCCTCAGAGAAGATCCTTCTGACTGAGTTCAACGGCGCGGTCGATTTCCTCTTTCAGAGGTGCCGGCAGGCCGGGGATGTCCACATTGAGAAAGCCCCTGACTATGGTTGCCGTCGCTTCGTCTTCCGTCAGCCCCCGGGACATCAGATACAGGATCTCTTCCTGGGCGATCTTTCCCACGGCGGCTTCGTGTGACATGTCCACGCCGTCAACGAGTCCCGTCAGCTCCGGAATGGCGTGAATCATTCCCTGGTTGAGAATCATTCCCCGGCATTCGAGGTGCCCGCGCACACCCGGGACCTCGCCGACCAGGTCGCCGCGAGCCGTGATCTTGCCGCCGTTGGTGATGGCCCGGGACAATATTTCCGCCCGGGCATCCTCAGCCTTGAGCAGCATTCTTCCTCCCACGTCGAGTTCGCTGCCGGGGCTTCCGACGAGAAGGCTGTAGAATCGGGCCACGGCACCCTTGCCGACCAGCGACGTAGTGGGGTACATCTGCAGGGACTTGACGGGTTTCATGCATATGTAGTTATTGAGAAACAGTCCACCTTCCTCGACGATGCCTGCTGAGCGGGGCCTGACGGCCACGTCCTCCGCCCAGTGGTGAATCATGGTGAAGCTCAGGGTGGCATTTTTCCTGACGTAAAATTCCGAGATGCCCACGTGCAGCCCCCGGGAAATATGCGATGCCGTTGCGCAGCCCGTTATGATATGCAGTTCCGAGCCTTCTTCGGCGATGATGATATTGTGGACGTTCTGGCTGAACCCTTCGGTTTCAAGATACATGCAGGCCTGGGCGGGCCAGGTCACCCGGGCGCCGGGAAGAGCCCTGATGAGATAGCCGTTGTGAAGATCCAGGCGGGCCCGGGCGGTATACTTGTCCGCGTCAACGGCAACCAGGTTGAAGTAATAGTCCTGGAGCCACTCCATGTTCTCCAGGGCTTTCCGTATGGGTACGATTTCAAGGCCGTCCTGGTTGGAGATTGAATAGAGTGAGGTTCCGTCTTTCTGAAAGTATGATCCTGAACGCTCTCCCGGCCGGGTATCGATGCCCGCCAGGATCAAACGCCGCTTGTCGGCTTCGGAGAGCTCGGCAATATCGGAGATCGGTACATGAGGGGGCGAGTCGATGGTAAACGCGTCAAGATCGACATCAGGTCCCAGTGCTGCCTTTTTCTCCCGCGCTGAAAGGGCTTTTTCGTCTAAATCACGCATCCGCATCGCACGCACTCCTCGTAACCGACCCTTCTGATCTGGTTGAATATTTCAATGGGGTTGCTCCTGCAGGCGAGGATTCCGTCATAGAGAACCTGTCCCTGGTCCGCCGTTACGTAGTCCAGGATAAAGCCCGTGTGAGTTATGATCAGGCCCATGCGTGACCGGCCCTCTTTCATTTCCTTGACGGTTTTGCCCATCACCGGCAGGTGATCACGCTGCAGAAGCTCGCTGACCGTGTTCCCGATGAGAGCGATGTTTTCCAGGTCAACACCCGATTCCGGTTCGTCGAAGAGTACAAGATCCGGTTTCTGTGCCATGAGCTGTAACAATTCCGATCGCTTGATCTCCCCTCCGGAAAATCCGACATTGATGTCTCTGTCGAGAAATTCCGTGAAATTGAGCCGGGCGGCCAGGGCGTCCACATCGGCTCCGTTGTTCCCGCAGATGGTAACGATATTCCGGGTGGTGAGTCCCTTGATACTGGGCGGTCTCTGGTAGGACATGCCTATGCCCATACGGGCCCGCTCATGGATTGACCGGTGGGTGATGTCCTCACCTTTGAAATATATTCTGCCCGCCGCTACCTTATACTGAGGGTAACCCATGATGGTCATGAGGAGCGAGGTTTTCCCCGAGCCATTGGGACCGAAAAGAATGTGTGTTTCCCCCGGGTGAATTTCGAGATTGATATGCCTGAGCAGTTCCCTGTCGCCCAGGGTGACCTTGAGATCTTCTAACACCAGCATGATACGCTCCTGTACATTCCTCCCCCGTCTGTCTCACTCAGGCGTCCATATCCCGGAACACACCGACGGCCTCCGTGGGGTCGCGCCGTGTCTCTTCAGGTGCCGCCCGAAAGTGATTCCGAGGTATCATGTACTTTTTCCGGGTGGTTCATCGGGGTCGTTCATCCTTGATTTTGCCCAGCTTTTTCCCCATCCAGTCCTTGATTCTATCCATCGTGCCAGGTCTTCGCACCTGCAGTTCCGTTCCGGCTGACCGGTCGGACAGCATGCTTGTGGCGGTTACTGTGTAGATTCCTTCGGGCAGTGGTGGTTCCGTGATAACAATATACTGTTTGTAGCTGCCGTCCTTGGCGTAGGTCCCGCTTATCGTCGCTCGCAGCATACCGGTGATCTTGCCGAGAGCCCCCGCCGTGGTCCGGAAGGTACCATCATCCAGGACGGGTGCGTCGGCGACGGCAAATTCAGGGATTTCATTCCCCGAGAGGGTTACGAAGACTGAATCACCCGGCTCGAAACCCGATCCCTGGAATTCGATTGTCGTGTCCATGAGCTTTGCCACGCCCAGGCGGACCGAGGCGGGATTTACGATGACCTGGGGATCCGGAGTGTAGGGGTCGAGCGTCTGTATATCCCGTGATGTCGTTCCACAACCCGTGAGGATGAGAATTCCTGCCAGGAGAACGAGACCTGCCGGGACCAGCGCCGTGAGGGAACTCTTTCTGTACCTTCGAGTCATGCTGCATTCCTCCTTTGTGAAAAGTCTGCGACGGTTTAAAAACAGGATAATGATCATTAACGGAAAAAAGTGGCGTAAAAAGCCCCCCCGTCTTTTTCGAACGATCCTTCCCGTAATGCCGCGGGTACGCGGGATAATCAGCGACCCGTGAGGCTGATTGAAACACGGCGCCGGCTGTTTGTCAATGACGAACCATGAGTCCTTTTCAGCGGTCAGCGGGTTTTCCCGAAACGCGGAGGAGGCAAGACCCCGGTAAGAACAAGGACACAAAAATAAATGCCTCCGGCAATGATGATCGTGGTTGCGCCTGCCGGAAGATCGGCGCTGTAGCTTATAACCAGGCCGCCGGTGGTGAAGCAGGCCGTCAGGATACCCGACAGGATCATGAGGCTTCCCAGCCGTCGGACGGCGTTCCCCGCTATGGCAACCGGAATGGTCAGGAGGGCTATCACCATGACTATGCCGACCACCGTCACGAGAAGAACCACCGTAAGTGCCGTCATGCAGAGCAGGAGAAGATAGTAGCGTTCCACCGGAACGCCCTGTAGTCGGGCGAATTCCTCATCGAAGCAGACAGCGAGGAACGTCCTGTAAAACACCAGGGTCAGAGCAACGATCACCAGGTCGAGCATGGCTATCAGCCGGAGGTCATTGGCGGAAACCATGAGGATGTTTCCGAAAAGATAACTCATGAGATCCTGGTCATATCCCGGTGTTTTAAATATGAAAAGAATTCCCGCCGACATTCCGATGGCCCACATGGCTCCGATGACAGTGTCTTCCCGCTCCCGCGCATAGAGACTTACGGCCCCGATGATGACAGCCGCCGCGACGGCCGCGGCGATGGCACCGTACAGGGGATTGAACCAGTGCCACCCGTGAACGACCTGGGCGTACCGGGCTGCGCCGAGTCCGCCGAGAACGGAATGGGCGATGCTTCCGGCGATGTAGGTTATGCGGCGGGTAACCACGTAACTTCCAATGATTCCACAGGCGACGCTGGCCAGGAGGCCCGTCAGAAGGGCATGCTGGAGGAAGCGATAGTCTGCGAGGTCGGTAAAGAATTCAAACACGGCAGCCTCGTTCAGAGCTTGTTTCATCGTGGCGGATCATGCGCACGTCGGCGCCGTAGATTTCACTGATGATTTCTCCCGTTATCTCGCTGGTTGGATGAACGACGACACGGCGATTGACGCAGGCGACGGTTTTTACATAATGAGATACGAAACCGACGTCGTGGCTTACAACGACGATGGTCATGACCCTGTTGAGTTCGTCGAGCATGTCGAACAGTGCCTGTTCGGCAACGATGTCGACGCTTGACGTCGGTTCATCGAGAATAAGCAGTTCCGGATTCTTCACCAGGGCCCGGGCGATAAGTACACGCTGGCGCTGGCCCCCCGACAGCTCTGAGAAGGGGCTGTCTTGAAGAGACTCCACGCCCAGCTTGCCGAGGGCCTCCACAATCCGGTCCCGGCTGCTTCTCTGGGAAAAGCCGAGGGACCGGTGCGTACCCAGCAGTCCCATGGATACCACGTCCGTCACGGTGACAGGGAACCGGGGATCCAGGGACGGCGCCTGGGGCATGTACCCGATAGCATGGCGGATGGTAAGCGGAGACCGGCCGAAGACCCTGACGGTTCCTTCCCGGGGGACAAGAAGTCCCAGTATAAGCTTGATGAGCGTTGTCTTTCCTCCGCCGTTGGGGCCGACGATGGAGACAAAATCCCCTTTCTCGATGCTGAGAGTCACCTTCTCAAGAACAGGAACTCCGTTGTAGTCGAAAAAGACATTGCTGATTTCAATGGCGGGATGACTATTCATGTTCTTTTTCCGTGCCTGCGTCTCTGTCGTTTTCGATGCCCCCTGAGGGCGAACGGGGCATGAGGCCCCGCCTGATTATCTGCGCGCTGCGTTCAAGGTTTTCAAGATAATCCTCGGCGAGAGGGTCAAGGGGAACCACGGAGGCCCCGATTTCCCGGGACAAGGTTTCGGCATAGCCCGCGGCGAACCGGGATTGAATGAAAATGACACGGACTCCGTCCTTCGCGGCTTGTTGAATCAATGCGGCCAACTGTCGGGGACCGGGTTCCTTGCCGTCGCTTTCTATGGCAATCTGCCTGAGCCCGTAGGAATCGGCAAAATAGCCGAAAGCCGGGTGATAAACATACATGGCCTCGCCTTCCAGGGGAGCGAGGAGCCGTGAAATGGTTGCGTCAACGCGACTCAGGTCTTCGAGAAATTCGCCAAGATTTGCTCTGAACAGATCTTCATGGGCCGGCCTGGCTTTTACCAGGGCGTCACAGATGGCAGCCGCCTGGATCTTGACCCGTTTCGGGTCAAGCCAGACATGAGGGTCGACATCGCGATCGGAGTGGTCGTGGCCGTCGGCATCGAAGTAAAGCAGGGGGACCCCCTTTCGCGTGTCCACCACCGCCAGATCCGGGAACAGAGGCCCGATTTTTTCAACCAGTTGCCGTTCGAAGGTTACACCTGTACGAAAATAAATCTCCGCCCTGCCGAGGGCGGCCATCTGCTTTGGTGTCGGTTCATAGGTATGGGGAGAGTGGCCCGGGCTGACGAGAGTGCTGACGTTTACCACGGGTTTCCCGATGCGTTCAACGAAACAGACCTGGGGAGGAATACTGACGAACACCTCCAGCCTGTCCGTCCTTGCCTCGGAGGAGCTCCCCAGAACGAATCCGCAGAGAAGAAATAGTATGGATATGAGCCGGTTAAACCCGATCGAACACACTGTAGCCTGTCCTTTCTTCAGTGTTCACGGGAACAGACCAGATAGTTCTCGTTGCAGTGGCTGCACACTTCAACCGAATGTCCGCCGGAAAAAGTTTCCCAGTGGCTGTATTGGCTGGGCGTGAGCATTCCGTTACCACCGCAGAGAGGGCACACACTTCCGAAGGCCTGAACGAGGGCCTTTCGAATGAACTCGGATCGATTGGGAACGTTCCTGAGCAATCTCATCAGGTCTTCATCCACCTTGAAAGTTATGATGCCTTCTTTTTTTTTCATGGACATGTCCTGCCGACAATTTTTTCGAAGATGTACTACAATGTAATACCTCTGTCAACCCCCTGCCGTCCCACCGATCCTCCCGCTGATAACCGGGTCTTTCTCCGGTGGTGCCGGTACTTGCATCCCTCCGGCGGGACCGGAGAACCTTTTTTCTTTACATGGAACAGTATTTTTCCTACACTTCCAACAATTTTGGGTCCGGTCCGTACCTGTCGAACCGGTTTTTTATTCGGTACCGGCCAAGGACTTTCACAAAGGAACACACCATGATTTCTCCCGATATCAGCAAGAAGGATGTATCAGGCGTTACCGAAGATGTGCTGTCATTCCTCGGGCAGGCCCGTTCCATCCCCGGTCTTTCCTCCGGCCCGCTCCGGGAGTGGGAGCAGATCGTCAAGTCCCTGGCGGAACAGCTCGACGATCAGCTTATTCGGGTGGCCGTGGTGGGAGCCATAAAGTCGGGGAAAAGCACCTTTATAAACGCTCTCGTTGGCCGGGACTATCTCAAGAGAGGGGCGGGGGTCATGACCTCCATCATAACGAGGGTTCGAAAAAGCCCCCGCCTGGAAGCGGTCCTGGACATGAAAAGCTGGGATGAGATCAATGACGAAATAAACAAGGCATTGATTCTCTTTCCCGCTTCCAGCGAAAAGACCCGCACTGCACCCTTTGACATCAGGAACGACCGGGAGCGAAACGAACTTGACCAGGACCTGGCCTCTCTCGACAGGACGCAGGTTTTGGGAACGGAGGCCATGGATTCGAAAATCGCCCTGCTCAGGTCCTATGTGAAGGGCTACGACAGGGTCCGGCACATGCTTGCCGAGGAATCGACGGTTCAAAGATTCGAAGGTGAGACCCGATTTGCCCGGCACCGGAATTTTGCGGGAGAAGACTCGTTGGCTGTCTATCTCAAAGACCTCCTTCTCAAGGTTCCCGTCGGCGGATTTCTTGACGACTACACGGAAATAGGGGACTGCCAGGGAGTTGATTCCATCAACCCGCGCCACCTGGCGATGATACAGGAGTATCTGCTCAGGACCAATCTCATCATATACGTGATCAGCAGCAGAACAGGCGTGCGCCGCGCGGACATCAGCTTT
The DNA here is from genome assembly GCA_023228425.1 of Syntrophales bacterium. Classification (NCBI taxonomy): domain Bacteria; kingdom Pseudomonadati; phylum Thermodesulfobacteriota; class Syntrophia; order Syntrophales; species Syntrophales bacterium. The sequence goes on along the minus strand of JALOBE010000007.1, from coordinate 57,505 downwards.
CTGTCCCTCATAAGGGAGATGGGGTTTTCCGACACCCTCCTCTTTGTGCTGAATTCCGATTTCACCGAACACACCGACCTGGAGGACCTGGAAAACGTCGCGGGGCGCGTGAAAGAAGAGCTTTCCATCATCGTGGAAGAGCCGGATGTGTTCGTGTTTTCGGCTCTCTTTACTCTTTTCAGAGCCATCGAGCCCGGTCTTCCGGAGAAGGAGGTCCTCCGTCTGGAACAATGGAAAAGGGACGTGGAGATGGCGGCGTTCTCCGACAGGGAACAGGACCGCTTTCTCTCGGTTCTTGAAACCAGGCTTCAGCGGGACCGGGTTTTCTACCTCCTGAAAAACCACATCGATCGCCTGTCCACGGCGGCGGAAAACCTTCGCGAATGGAGCGCTTTTAACAGAAAGGTTCTTTCCGGGGACCTGGATGAAGCCCGGAGGGCCGTTGAATCCCTTCGGGAGACGCATCGCAGGCTCGAGGAACAGAAGGTTGTCATCAAGGACTCCCTTGACGGCCGGTCTGTCAGGATCAAAGCCGTCATCGACGATGACGTGGAGCGGCTCCTGGACCCGCGATTCGGCGAACTTTCACTGGATATGCGGGATTTTTTGGACCGCTACACGGTGGACCTGCGCGGCAGGGTCAAGAACATGCCCGAAGAAGGCTTTTCAGCGCACCTCTATTCCCTCTTTCAAGCGCACCTCTACTCCCTCTTTCAGGAGTTCCGGGAATCCCTCGAACGGTACATCGTGGAAAAAATCAATCCCCGGCTGGTGTCTTTCATCCGGGAGGAGGAAAAAAAGATCGAGGGTATCTTCGATTCCGTCATAGGTCTTCACGATGAGCTGGTGAAGGAGGCCTGTGACCAGCGCGCGGCAATACTCGGGCAGTTCGGCATCAGTTCGGAGGGGGGAGGAGGCCGCTCAATGGCGATAACGCCGGCGGGCATAAAGAAATCAGCCCATCCGGCTATGCCGTCTTTTCTGACCGCTCTCCACTTCGGCGCCGACATGCGGGCCGGTGCTATCGTCAGGTTCGGTGTGTACAGGGGGATCAGGGCCATCAGGAAAATCTTCAGGAGGCAGGGCGGGGAGAGTGTGAACCAGGACGTACTTTCAGCCCTCGGCGACGCCCTGAACCGGATCAAGAAAGAGACCGGTTCGTCTCTTGCCTTCACCATCGGTGATTACAAGGAACGGCTCAAGTTCCACCACCTCTTCCTGTTTACCGATACCATGGCCGGGGAAATCTACGACACGATTGTCGACCGGTTCAGGGTGTTTTCAGTCGACATGTCGGAACTGGCGTCTCTCGCGGAGCAGAATCAGGATCTCAAGGACAGAACCGTCAGGATGGTGGTCGACCTTGAGACACAGGCAGATCGAGCCCTGGAACGCATCCGGCGGATCGAAGAAATGCTGCGGACTGGCTGAAGACATGCCGGGGGAAACCGTCCCTGCCTGTCTCGCGTTACGGTTTACGGCACGAAGAGGTTCGTAGTCGAAAAGTTCGGATCGCTGGTGAGATTGACTCCCAGCCGCCTCAGGCCCGCGTCATCACCCGGTGTGGGTATGTGGGTTATGTGAACCTCACAACCCTCGAGTTCCTTCAGCCTGTCCAGGGCGAGTTGAGCCGCCGAGTTTGCCGAGGCCCCGATACTCAGTGCGATGAGCACTTCATTCACGTCGAGACTCACCGATTCTTCCTTGAGAACCTGCGTCTTGAGTTTCCTGACGGAATCGGTGATCGCCGGGGTCAGCAGTTTGATTTTCGGTGGTATTTCGGCGAGATGTTTGATGGCGTGCAACACCAGGCTCGAGGCGGCATGGAGCAGGGGTGAGTTGTTGCCCGTTACGATTGTTCCGTCCCGCAGTTCCATGGATGCTCCGCAGAAGATGCCCTTGTTGCCCTTGTTCATGTCACGGGCCTGGTTCGCCGCATTCCGGGCGGGTACGACAACCCTCCGGTACTCCGGATGAATGCCGAAAGCATTCATGAACAGCTCGACCCGCTGTACGGTGTCCTTTTCGAGAAACCCCATGACATATTCGCACCGGTAACGGAAGTAACGCCGTACCAGTTCCTGCTTGGCCGCCTCGATGGTGAGGTCCATATCGGTGATGGCAAAGCCGACCCGGTTTACTCCCATGTCCGTGGGAGACCGGTAAAAGGATTGACCACCGGTGATTTTTTCCAGGATCCGCTTGAGTACGGGAAACACATCGACGTCCCGGTTGTAATTGACGGCCTTCATCTCGTAGGCGTCAAGATGGAAGGGATCGATGAGATTGAAATCCTTCAGGTCGGCTGTCGCCGCTTCGTAGGCGACGTTGACGGCATGCTTGAGAGGCAGATTCCAGACAGGGAATGTTTCAAATTTCGCGTATCCCGATTGGATGCCCCGCCGGTAGTCGTGGTAGAGCTGGGAAAGGCAGGTCGCCAGCTTTCCGCTCCCGGGACCGGGGCCGGTGACGATGACCAGGGGTTTCGTAGTCTCTATGTAGCTGTTTGCTCCATAGCCCCGGTCACTGACTATAAGATCGATGTCCGTTGGGTATCCAGCCGTGTGCCGGTGTGTGTAAACCCGGATGCCCCGTCGTTCGAGCTTGTTCTTGAAAACCACGGCGGCTGGCTGATGGTCGAAGCGGGTTATGACAACGCCCAGAATGTCAAGTCCCCAGGACCGTATGGTATCTATCAGCTTGAGCGTGTCCGAGTCGTAGGTAATGCCGAAATCGGCACGGATTTTCTTGCGTTCTATATCGCCCGCGTAGATGCACAGCAGGATGTCCGCCTTGTCTTTCAGCTGCTGGAGCAGCCTCATCTTCACGTTGGGGTCATATCCGGGCAGAACGCGGGCCGCGTGAAAATCATAGAGAAGCTTGCCGCCGAATTCGAGATAGAGCTTGTTGTTGAAGCGTTCAACCCGCTTCAGGATTTCTGCCTGCTGCTCACTGATGTACTTCTCGTTGTCAAATCCCGTTCTGTCCTTCATGCTGTTCCCCGCGTTCTTTCAGTGGTGAGAGTCCCCCGGTTTGCGTGTCCTGTGCCGGGGACGGTCGGATTATACGGGGCAACGTGTTGAAAAGCAACCATTTCGACAGGGCCGGCCCGGAACCGTCGCGGACGGTTTTTTTTGAAGGACATCACATGAAGTTCAGTGGATCAACATCGCATTTTATATCCGATGCCGCCCGCCCGGCCTCCTCGAGGAGGGCCAGTGCCAGATCGCGAAGCATGGTGCCGTCTGTTCCTTTCAGCAGAAGGTGTCGCCTGTAGATTCCCCGGATACGGGAATGAAGCGGTTCCGCCGGACCGAGAAGCGAGAGTCCTCCCTTTCCCCCCAGGGCGTCAATACGGGTCCGGGCGGACGCGGCCAGGGCTCCGGCCAGCTCTGCCGCCCGTTCTTCCCTTTTCGACACGACGCGCAGGTTTACCAGGCGTGAGAAGGGAGGAAAGCGCAGATCGCGCCGCGTGGCGAGTTCGTCATCGTAGAACCCCCGGTAATCATGGCTTCGAGCTCTGACGAGGGCCGCGTTTCCGGGGTTCAGTGTCTGGATCAGAACCAGGCCCGGAGATTCTCCCCGTCCTCCCCGACCGGACACCTGGACCAGGAGCTGGAAGGTTCTTTCGGCGGCCCTGAAATCGGGAATGTTCAGAGAACTGTCGGCGGACACGACACCCACCAGGGTGACATGGGGGAAATCGTGACCCTTGGCGATCATCTGGGTGCCGATCAGTATGTCTATTTCCCGGCGGTCAAGAGCCGAAAGGACGCGTTCATAGACTCCCCGGCCGGAAGCGATATCGCTGTCGAGCCTGGCGATTCGTGCCTGCGGTACCAGGGATGCCACTTCCTGGTACAGCTTTTCCGTTCCCGCCCCGAAGCTGTGGATCCGGGTACCCCGGCAGTTCGGGCACAATGGAGGCGCTTTCACGGCGTAGTCGCAGTAATGACACTTGAGTCTGTTGAGATTCATGTGGTGGGTCATGGTAACGGAGCAGTTGCGACAGGTGAAGACGTGGCCGCAGTCAAGACAGAAGAGGAAGGTGGCGAATCCCCTACGGTTGAGTAGGAGCATCGACTGTTTTCCCGCTGACAGGGTGTCTTCCAAGGCCTTCAACAACGGTTTCGATATCAGGAGATCCTTCCCCCGTCTGACGTCGGGTTCCCTCATGTCGACGATCTGTATCTCGGGGAGACTCCGGTTTTCCACCCTTCTGGGAAGTTCCAGGTAGCGGAAACCCTTGTGCAGGGTGTTGTGATAGGTCTGAATGTCCGGCGTTGCCGAACCCAGAACGACGACGGCTGAACTCATGCCGGCTCTCACGATCGCCAGGTCCCTCGCGTTGTAGGGCATGCGATCGTCCTGTTTGTATGACGTGTCGTGCTCCTCGTCGACGACGATGAGGCGCAGGTTCTTCATGGGAACGAAAACAGCCGACCGGGTACCCAGGAGAATCCTCGCGTCGCCCCGTCTTACCAGGCGCCACTGGTCATACCGTTCTCCATCGGACAGACCGCTGTGGAATACCGCGAGCAGGCCGCTATCGAAACGTTCCCGGACCCGATTGAGCAGTTGGCCCGTGAGACCGATTTCCGGAACCATGAGAAGAGCGCTGCCTCCCGATTCGAGTGCCTTCGCGATGGCTCGCAGGTATATCTCCGTTTTGCCGCTCCCTGTAACTCCGTGGAGCAGAAAGGGAACGTAACTTCCTCCGTCCATGGCGCCGGTAATTGACCCCAGCGCCGCTTCCTGGTCGTCGTTCAGGATGATCTCCTTTGATGATGAACAATACAGCGGGGGAGGGTCGGGGATGCGCCAGGTTTCCCGTTCTTCCCGGACCAGGAGCCCCTTCTTTTCGAGGGCCCGCACCGTGTCGGCGGCCCGGCCGAAGCGGGTCGCGAGGAAGGAGAGGCTGCAGTCCCGCCGCTCCTGGACCAGATTCATGATGGAGCGCTGCCTGTCTGTGAGCTTCACATTCTGCGGCGGATCGGTCACGGGGCGAAGGATGGTTTCGATCTTCTTGCTCGTTCTCGGAACAGACAACCGATCTTCGATGGTGATACATCCCAGACCGGCGAGATCATTCAGGTTCCGGTCCAGTGAAGACCCTTTCATGACTCTCTTCAGGGACCGGATTGCCCTGCCCCGGGGGAATGTCCGCAGCAGGGCCAGGAGAGTCTGCTGTTCGTCCGTCAGAAGGTCCTCACGGGAAGCGGTTTCTTTGGGCACAACGGTGACCCAGCGTTGGCTTTTGACGTCGATTCCGGGAGGCAGCATGCCGCCGAGTGCTTTGCCCAGCGGCCGGAGGTAATACCGGGAAGCCCAGATGTAAAATGAGAGGTCTTTTTCTTCGAAAAGGGGTTCGCTGTCGAGAATGTCCAGGATGTCCCTGAGGTTTTCCCGGGGGGCCTGATCCAGGACTTCAACAATGTATCCCGTGAGCCGGCGGCTTCCGAAAGGTACGAGAACCCGCTTCCCCAGCGAAACCGGAAGCGTCATGTTCTTCGGAACTGAGTAGGTGAATATTCCGCCCGATCCCGAAGGTATGGCTACGTTTACAAACACATCACAGGACCGGACAGGATGATGACACAAAAAAAGGGAAACAGGAATGGATCTGTTGAGACGCCTGTTCAGTCGCCCCGTTGCTTTTCAAGTTCCTCCTGCCGTTTCTTGCAGTCGATACACAGCGTCGTAACCGGTCGTGCCATGAGCCTCTTTTCAGAAATCTTTTTGCCGCAGGAACATATGCCGAAGGTGCCGTTGTCGATTCGTTCAAGGGCTTCCTTCATTTTCTTTATGAGTTTTCTCTCGCGATCGCGAATCCTCAGTTCGAAGTCCCTGTCAGATTCCTGTGCCGCACGGTCCGTGAGGTCGGGAAAGCTTTCCGACGACCCGGTCATGCCCGAGACTGTTTTTCCGGCTTCTCGCAGCAGTTCCTCGATCTTCTGATTGAACAGTGCCCTGAAATACTCCAGTTGCTCGGCTTTCATTGTGACGACGTTCCCATCCTCTTCTCAAGATTGACGTTCCCGTAAAAAATCGAAAAACGTCTGATTCAGTATGGCTTTGTAAAAAACTTCTTGAGGCGCGGCGTGCACATCCCGAGGAATGAGGCGTACGTTGAGGTACGCCGCAGTGACGGAAGAGCGCGCGCGACGCAGCATCCGGACTTTTTACGAAGCCGTCAAGTCAAGATTAAGAAATGTGCGTCCTTATATACAATGACAGACTTTTTGTAAAGCAAAATTATGATTCATGCCGGAGTCGCTCTCTGATGCGGGCGATAATGTCCGTTGTCGAGACTCCTGGAACGGAGGGAATGATAACCACCCGCTCTACGACATCCCGCCCTGCCACATCCTTTTCCCTCCAGTCACCGCCCTTCACGAGAATGTGGGGCTCCAGGTATTCGATAAGGCGCTGGGGCGTATCTTCATGGAAAAGTGTCACAAAGTCCGCCGATTCAAGGGCCGCAACGACGGCAACGCGTTCCTCCTCCGGAACTATGGGACGGCCCGGACCCTTGAGGGAAGCCACCGAGGCGTCGCTGTTGACGGCAATGACCAGCACGTCACCAAGGGCCTTCGCCTCGCGCAGATAGGTGACATGGCCCCGGTGAATCAGATCAAAGCATCCGTTTGTGAAAACAATCCGGCTGCCTCGTTCTTTCAGCCCGTCAAGAGTTTTCTTGAGCTCATCCCGGCAAAGAATCTTTTGCATCACAGTTCCCCCATGGTTCAGGCAATGTCAGGCAGGCTGTCAGGCGCGGGCAAGGGCGAGCACGGCGACTTCCCGGACACCGCTTTTCATCAGTACGTGGGTGCACTCCCTGACAGTGCTGCCCGTGGTATAGACATCATCCACCAGGAGCACCTTTAATCCTTCAAGTTCCGTTCCACCCCTTAGGGCAAACGTTCCTCGCACGTTTTCCCGCCGCCGGTCACGCCCGAGTCCGACCTGGGGATGTCCCGGCGCGATTTTCTGCAAGCTCAGGGCATCCACGGGAACGGCAGAGAACCGGGCGATTCTTCGGGCCAGGACCAGGGACTGGTTGAATCCGCGCTCCTTCAGTTTAGCCGCGTGAAGCGGCACGGGAATGATCCGGTCGTAGTCGGCTATGGACAGGGTGTCATAGCTCCACCGGGCCATCAGGGAGCCCAGGCGTTCTCCGGCGGGCAGATGGTTGCGATACTTGAAAAGGTGGATCGCCTCGAGAAGGGGACCGTTGAAGGCTCCGATGGTTCTGGCCCGGGAATAGGGGGGAGGTTTCCTGATACATTCGCCGCAGAGACGGCTGGTATGGTCCGTACCGGCAAAGGGAGTGCCGCACAGAGGGCAGAGCGGTTCCCCGGTCAGCGTGATGCGTCGGAAACAGCTCCCACAAAAAGGATCGTCCATCGGTTCCTCGCGAAGGAGCTCGCCGCAGGTGACACACAGCGGTGGAAAACACAACGCCGCCAGCGCGGACAGGACCGATCCGCGCCTGTCAGGGGATAGGGTCGGCAACGGAGATGTTCCGGGCCTCTTCGGCAACTTCCATGGATGGAGCATCGGACCACAGCCCTTCTAAATTATAGAATTCCCGGAGGGGCTCATAAAAAATGTGAACCACCAGATCTCCATAGTCCATCAATATCCACTGGCCTGCCCGTTCTCCCTCGATCCCAAGAGGAAGGATATTGTTTTTCTTCAGGCCGTCCCTGATGGCCTCCGCGATAGCCTGAACCTGCCTGTCCGAATTTCCGCTGCAGACGATGAAATAGTCGGCGAATGACGAAAGCTCGGATATCCTTATGATGGTAAGCTTCTGCGGGTTTCTTGCGAGGGCTGCATTAACGCAGAGAATGACTCTCTCCTTTGTATTTTCCGGTGGTCGTGACGTGTCTATGGAGTCCTCCTTGCCCGTTTGCCCTCATCGAAAAGGGTTCCGAACTATGATGGTTTCATGCCGGCCCGGCCCCACGGAAACGAGGACTACTTCAGTATCACTCATTTCCTCGATTCGATCGATAAACTTCCTGACGGTGTGGGGCAGATCCTCCATGCTGCGGGCTGTACGGATGTTCTCCTCCCACCCCGCAAGCTCCTCGTAAACGGGCGTGCATGTCGTGAGAGACTCCACGTCGGAAGGCAGGTAATCGATGAGTTCCCCCGTTTCCAGGCGGTATGCGGTACATATCCTGATGGTATCCAGGCCTGTCAAAACGTCCAGCTTTGTCAGGGCAATCCCTGTGATTCCCGAGAGCCGGACCGACTGGCGCACCATGACCATGTCAAGCCAGCCGCACCGGCGTTTTCTTCCTGTGGTGGCCCCGAACTCCTTGCCTTTCTCCTGGAGTCGTCTGCCTGTTTTGTCATGGAGTTCCGTGACAAAAGGGCCGCTTCCCACACGGGTTGTATAGGCCTTGCAGATTCCTATGACGGCTGTTATGTCCGTGGGACCTACGCCGGAACCCGAGCAGGCATTCCCCGCGACCGTGCTTGACGAGGTGACGAAAGGGTAGGTTCCGTGATCGATATCGAGGTGTGTCCCCTGGGCTCCCTCGAAAAGGATGTGCTTTCCCGCCTTAATTGACCGGTCAAGGAGCATGGCCGTGTTGGTGCAGTAAGACCTCAAGCGGTCGGCATAGCCCATGTATTCATCGTGAATTTTTTTGAAACTGACAGGTTTTTCTCCGCAGTAGTTGAGCAGGTAATGATTTTTCTCCCTGATGTTGTATCTCAGTTTACGACTGAATACCTTTTCGTTCAGAAGATCGCTGACGCGGATTCCGACCCGGGAAACCTTGTCCTCGTAGGCCGGACCGATCCCTCGTCCCGTTGTCCCGATTTTCATGGTTTTCTTTTTCGACTCCCGGGCCAGGTCAAGACGACTGTGGTAGGGCATTATGACGTGGGCCGCGTCACTTATATGCAGCATCGTATTTGCATGGAGGAGACCCCGCTGTGCGAGGAGGTCCATCTCTTCAAGCAGAACTTTCGGGTTGATGACCATGCCGCTTCCAAGGATGCAGGTTTTGTTGGCATGCAGGATACCTGACGGAATCAGATGCAGGATAGTCTGTTGATCATTGACTACCAGCGTGTGTCCCGCATTGTTACCTCCCTGGAAGCGCACAATAACATCGGCCTCCTGGGAATAGAGATCGACGATCTTGCCTTTTCCTTCGTCACCCCATTGGGTTCCGACAATAACGATGCTAGCCATGAAGTTCTCCAGGTCCGAAAGATTTCCCTACATTTCTATACGGGTAACGGAAATCATGTTAGGCAGTTGCTTGAGCTGTACCAGGACCGCGTCATTGGCGGGACTGTCGGTACTCAAAACAACGAGGGCCTTCTGGTCGATCAACTCCCTGCTCAGGTTCAGCCGGGCGATGTTGATCCCGATGTTGCCGAGAGTAAGGCCGATGTTGCCGATAACGCCCGGCTTGTCATAATTGTACAGAAGAATCATGTGTCCTTCGGGCATGACGTCCAGGGTAAATTCGTTGATACGCACAATGCGGGGATCGCGCCGCCCGAAGATAGAGCCTTCCACGAGCGATTCCTCCGCCGTGGTGATGATCCGGGAGGATATCATGGTGGTGTAATCCCTGATCTCGGTACTTTTTGATTCGATTACCCGGATGCCGCGTTCCCCGGCAATGATGGGCGCGTTGATGAAATTCACAGTCTCCTTCAGGATCGGCGTCAGGAACCCCTTCAGGAAGGCTATGGTGACGGGAGCAACATTATATTCAAGGATTTCGCCACTATACTGAATCTCTATTCTTCGGGTACCCCCGGTGAGGGTCTGGGACTGCAGCCTACCCATTTTTTCAGCCAGGATAAGGTGGGGTCGCAGCAGGGCCAGGGCTTCCGCGCTCAGGGAAGGGAAATTGACGGCGTTTCTGATTTCTCCCTTCGTGAGATAGTCAACGACCTGCTGGGCGATGGCAATGGCAACGTTCCGCTGGGCTTCGTCCGTCGACGCGCCCAGGTGAGGGGTGCAGATGACGGACTCGTGCTTCATGAGCTTATAGTTTTTTGAGGGCTCTTCTTCAAAAACGTCCAGGGCGGCCCCGGCGACCTTTCGGGAAACAAGGGCCTGGTAGAGATCTTCTTCAACCACGATTCCGCCTCTGGCACAATTGATAATGTACACGCCGTTTTTCATTTTTTCGAATGCCGCGGCGTTGATGAGGCCTCTCGTGTCATCCGTAAGGGGCGTGTGGACGGAGATAAAATCAGACGCGGCCAGGACCTCGTCAAGCGTGTGCAGGCGGATTCCCGCCTTTTCAGCCGCTTCGGGAGAAATGAAGGGGTCATAGGCGATAACTTGCATTTTCAGGCCCTGGGCCCGGTTTGCGACGATGGAGCCGACCCGTCCGATGCCGATGATTCCCAGTGTCTTGTTGTTTACCTCGGATCCCATGAAGGCATTTTTCTGCCATTTTTCAGATTTCATGGAAATGGTGGCCTGGGGTATTTTCCGGGCAAGGGAAAGCATCATCGCGATGGCGTGTTCCGCCGTCGTTATGGTGTTGCCTCCCGGCGTGTTCATGACCACGATGCCGCGCTTGCTTGCCGCCTCGGCGTCCACGTTGTCGAGGCCGATGCCGGCCCGTCCGATTACGGCAAGTTTGTCCGCGCGGGCAATGACGTCGGCCGTTATCTTCGAAGCGCTGCGTACGGCAAGGCCGTCGTAATCCTTGATGACCGCCTTGAGTTCATCCGGCGTCAGGTTGGTCATCACATCCACTTCTATTCCGGGAGTGTTTCTGAAGATATCTATTCCTTCCGGTGACAGTGTATCGCTGACAAGTACTCTTTTCATGGACATCCTTTCATGCTTTCAGAACAGGTATTGTTTCAAGACAGGTCTTCCTGAGGCCCTCGAGGGCGCGAACCAGGTCGTCGGATTCGACAGTGGGGCCGCACCAGAAACGAAATCCCGGGGGAGCATCCTTGTAGGATCCCGTGTCGTGGGCGATGGACGATGCGCTCAGGGTATTGACGACGGTCTTGATGTGCGCCGCCTGTTCATCCTTCGGCAGTTCCCTGAACCGGGGATGGGTGATGGTGAGGCAGACCGCTGTGTTTGACCTGATTTCCTTTCGTGCCGCCAGGAAATCGATCCACTCCAAGCTCGCTACCCAGTCTTCAACGATCGCGAGGTTTTTCATGCTTCGTTCAATGAGACCGTCAAGACCCGTATCGGATGCCCAGGCCAGGGCGTCCAGGTAGTCTTCAACACAGATCATTGAAGGCGTGTTGATGGTGTTGCCCTCGAAAATGCCGCGGTTGACGGTCCCCTTTTCTTTCATGCGGAATACCTTCGGTATCGGCCAGGGAGGTTCGTGGGATTCGATGCGTTCCACGGCCCGGGGACTGAGTACGAGGACTCCGTGACCTGCTTCGCCGCCCAGGCATTTCTGCCACGAGTAGGTGAGGACATCTGTTTTCGACCAGTCAACGGGCATGGCGAAGACAGCGCTCGTGGCATCACATATGCTGAGCCCGCGACGTGAGTCCGGGATCCAGTCCCAGTGGGGTATCTTGACGCCGCTGGTTGTTCCGTTGGCCACGAAGACAACGTCGTTCGACCAGTCGACGGCATCCAGATCGGGAATCTCGCCGTACTCGGCTTTCCGAATGACGGGATTGAGCTTCAGCTGTCCGGCCACATCCTTTGCCCAGCCCTCACCGAAGCTTTCCCAGACAAGAACCGTTACCGGCAGGGGTCCGAGAAGAGACCACAGAGCGGCCTCGAAGGCCCCCGTGTCGGAACCCGGGAAAATGCCCAGCAAGTAGTCGTCGGGTATCCCGAGAATCCGTTTGCTTTCACTGATTGCCCGGGCAAGTTTCTTTTTGCCCAAGGCGCTTCTGTGCGACCGTCCAACGGCCGCTTCTTTCAGGCACGACAGGTGCCATCCGGGACGCTTGCTGCAGGGTCCGGAACTGAAGTTGGAGCGGTGATTCATTCGATACTCCCTGTCATCATGGAGTCATAAAACAACCTGAAACGTATATCAGCATCGATACCTTTACTCAAGTATTAATGACGATATCGAACAAAGTCGAAAAACGTCCACTGCGGGACGGCTTTGTAAACAGGTCCCCAAGACGCAGCGAACGCGTCCTGAAGAATGCATCGTATTCCGGAGTAGGCGCCCGATGGCGGAGGCCGGAGCGCGACGAAGCATCCGGTTACGATGCCGGAGGTCGTGCCTCCGGTGCCATTTTTTACGAAGCCGTCACCGGTGTGGTTTGTCCAGGCGGGATTGGGGCGGAGAGAGACCTTTCCTGTTGATGTAGCCGATGGCCAGCCCTATGTAATGAAGCCCTGATACTCCCGTGAAGGCTGCCGTGACCCAGAAGAGGACAGACGTGAGGAGCGGCGCCGTGATGTCCGGCATGCTGAGAAGAACCAGCGCCGCCAGAACGGTCGCGATCTGCAGGAACGTGGTGACTTTGCTCACAAGCGTGGGTTTCATGTCAAAGGGAACTGCCATGAGGAACAGTATGACGATGCCGAAAAAAATGATGCAGTCCCTGCTTATGACGATAACCGTGAGCCAGCCCGGGAGTACTCCCAGCAGGGCAAGGACGACAAAGGATGAAATAAGCAGCGCCTTGTCCGCCAGAGGATCGAGGTAGGATCCCAACTCGGTTCTCTGGTCAAGGTGGCGGGCAAGGAAGCCGTCGAGCCCGTCGGTTATGCCCGCCAGGGCAAACACAACCAATGCCGCCGCAAAGAATCCCTGAATCAGGAGAATAATAACGACAGGGACAAGAATGATCCTGAACAGTGTCAGCGTGTTCGGAATATTCATCGCCGGCGTCCTGCCTCAACGTCATGTCCGTGAGGTCCCCATCACCCGATGCTGACGGATCGACGGCGGCACGCTACCGTCTCAACCAGCGCCGGTACCAGGGCCGCGTGTCCGGCAGAGGGGGGTTCAGAGCTTCGGGACCTTCGGGAAAGGTGGACAGAACGGTCTCGACTGCCTTTCTGAGAACTTCGCCGCAGGACATGTAGGCTTTCCCCTCCACCCGCTTTCCCGTAATGCCCACATGCCGTTCCGTGGCCGCATGGCTTCCACGCCAAAGGGTTTCGCCCGTCCCGGCCTTCTTGAGCTCGAATGAAGCGGCGACCCGCGTTGAACCGTACAGGAGAGTCCGCGATACGCTCCATTCCGTGAGAGTCGTATAGAGAAGTGCGTCAACACCGAGGGAAGCTGCCGCCCACTGTGTTGAAACACTTAAGGCATCAGTATTCCCGGCAATGGTCTCAAGCCGTTCATCGACGAAGGAAAGAGGGACCTTCGGATAGCACTTGAAATAAAGCTGCTGGAGGAGTTCCTCCCTCAGCATTTCAGACGCCTGGGCATCACCGACCCTGTCATCTACGGGCATGACGGCAATCAGCCGTATCTCATCTCCTTCATCCGCCGCCGTTGCGGCCGGGGGGAGGGTTTCGTCATGAGAAGCCCGGGACATGCATCCCGCCATAACCATGAGCACGATACCAACCAGGACAGTTGCCATTATTCCATTGACCCTGCGCATGGGCGATTTCACCTCGATTGCTGTCGAATATCGACGTCTATTCTGGAATCGGTTCGTTTGAGAATTGCCATGGTCATGCCGGGGAGGCGGGCCGATGAGAGATCGTCGGCAAAGGCTCGGGCGCCTCCTTCCGCGTGAATCTGGAATTCCACCGTGCCGTATTGGATCGTCCGTTCGTGGACTGCCTTGACCCGGGGCAGCGTATTTGCGAGAAACATCTTCAGCGACGTATATTGAGCATAGTTTTCCACGCCGCCAACGGAAAGGATAAAGAGGGCACTCGGCGACGGATCGGTTCCTCTGGAAGCGCTTCCCGGATCCGGGAGTTGTGATCGAAGGCCGTCAAGATCGGCCAGTATCCCGGCAACCCACACCGTGGCCGACAGTGTTACACCGTAGGAACCTCCGTCGCGGGTTTCGTCGAGAACCCTGTATTCACCGATGTACTGTCGTGAAGAAGCCGAGAGGATGGCATCCATGTCGTCCTGCCTGGTGACTCTCACGTGAAGCGGGACGGCCAGGTCCACTGCCCGGACCACGGCGTTTCCGAGGGCGGAGTCGATGGCTCGATTCCTGGCTTCCGCGTAGTTGCTGCTTTCGATTGATGCCGTTCCTTCCGCCGTAACGGTCATTGTTTCCGGACCGGATGCGGCGAAGGCGTGGGATATGGAGAGCCACATGATGCACATGACGAACGCAACGAGCGGGGAAAGGCGCTTTTGTATCAACAGAGGCCTCCTTATGGCCGCCATTCCGAGGGGGAACCGTCCCCGTCCAGGAACCCCGGGACGCAATGTCCGGCAACGTATCTAAAGATTCCTTTTGAGCTTTTCAATTTCTTCCCTGATGATGGACGCGGCGATGTCGGGAAACAGTTCCCTGGCGAGGCGCTCCGCCGTCGCGACAACAATGCCGCGCAATGCTTCGTTGTCGAGAACAGCCTGTCCCGGTCGCTCGTCATCGATCACATCCACAAGGTCGACAATTTCTTCCGGATCGGTCGGGTTGTCCTGACCGGTGTTCCGGTGAATATCATCGGCACCCGGGTTCTCCGGCGCCTGTGTATCCCTGTCATATTCCTGTTCCATGAAAACCGGTCCCTCTCATTATCCCGTTAACGCGGAAGGTATAGGAATCACTATCACACACGTGACGCTCTCTTCAAGGATTTTCCCTCTCCGGTTCTTTTGAATCCGACGGTACGGGGGAAACTGAAAGAGGCTGTGATTCCCGGGAATCGCAGCCTCCTGAGTACCCTGCCTGTCGACGTGGCCGGTCAGTGCGCCTCTTCCAGCGCGCCGCCGATGTACATCATTGCCAGGAGCGCGAACACAACGGTCTGGATAATGCCTCCGAATACCTTCAATACGTAAATGGGGAGAGGAACAAACAAAGGTGCCATGATCAGGGCGATGATGAGGACCAGCTCTTTTCCGAACATATTTCCGAAAAGACGGAGGGAGAGTGAAAGGGGGCGTGCCAGGTGGCTGATGACTTCTATGGGAAACATGATGGGCGCCATCCACCAGACGGGACCGATAAAGTGCTTTATGTAGGCGAATCCGTGTTCCTTGACGCCCACGACGTGCGTCATGATAAAGACGATAAGCGACAGGGCGACGGTTGTGTTGAGGTTCGATGTGGGTGGTTCAAAACCGGGAACAATGGCTATCAGGTTGGATACCAGGATGAACAGGGCGAGTGTCGCTATGAGGGGGAAGAACTGCTGCCCCTTGGGACCCATGGTGTCGACGAGAAAGCGGTTGATTCCCTCCAGGACGACTTCCATGAAATTCTGCACCTTTCCCGGGAAAAACTGGAGGTTTCGCGTGGCCAGGAAGCCGACGGCGATAAGAACGATCATGACAAACCACGTGTAGGTCACGTGGGCGGGAACGTAGGAGTTTTCAAGAAACAAGAAGGGATGCATGGTAGTTACTTAACCTCCTGGGAAAAATTTTTTTGATTCTCCAGCAGTACAGTGGGAATGATCGTCAGCATCACCATTGAAAGACCGACTACAAGGGCGATCACGTTTACGGACGTCCTGGTGATGACGACAAACAGGACGACTGCCGTGACAACGAGGCGGAGGTAAAATCGCGCGATTACCCGCCGCGGAGCCTTGTCGACGGATCCCTCGAGGGCCCGTTTCGCGTCCCGGTACATCCACTGAAAATTGAGAGAACAGATGGTGCCGCCGATCAGAATGCCGAAAGCCACCGGCAGAGAGGCGAATATGAAACATATCACCGAAACCGCCGCTACAACGATCCAGCTTCGCAGCTCAATCTTTTTCAAAAGAGGGTCTTTTCCTCGGCCTGACATTTTTCGGTTTTTTAACCTCTTTCGCCTGCTCTGATTCACGCTGCTCCTGGGCAAGGAGCCGCTTGAGGAAAATGTAAATGTTTCTGAACCCGGCGATGATCCCGATAATCAGGAAGAATACGGTGAAAACGTTCGTGGTGGTTTGAAACTTGCGGTCAAGGTAGGCTCCGAGCAGGAGGCAGCCGAATATCGAAAGAACCATGACAATGCCGAGACTGCTCGCATGGGCCATCTCCACGATCGTTCTCTTCGTATTCTTTTCCATTAAGACCTTCGTAGCCATTGGCGGTGACTAACACAAACGGACAGGCCTGTCAATAGACGGGACAGGACTAAAAACATCCAGAAAAAATGCCATGGTCACGAGACCATGGCATTTTTCAGTTCAGTGTGAATCCTCTCGGTCGGGTAACCGATTAACGACCGCTCTTGAAGTCGTCTCTCATCAGTTCCCGGGCAATGATCATTCTGCGGATTTCCGATGTTCCCGCGCCGATATCCCACAGTTTCTGATCCAGGAAGTGGCGGGTGATGCCGTACTCGGTACAGTAGCCGTATCCGCCGTGAATCTGAATGGCATCGAGGGCAATCTTGACGCCCATCTCGCCGCAGTACAGAAGCGCCGCCGCGGCCATGCGGTCAAGGTCCGTACCCTTTCCACCGGTTTTGTCGTCCTGCTCGTCGCAGTAAGCGGCCGCACTGTAGGCCATCCACTTGGAGGACAGGTAGCCCGTGTACATATTGGCGATCTTTTCCTGCATAGCCTGGAAGGAAATGATCGGCTTGCCGAACTGGACACGTTCCTTGGCATACTTGAGGCTTATTTCAAGGCAACTTCTCTGGGAGCCCAGGGTGCAGCCCGAGAGGGTGATTCTCTCGGTGCAGAGGCCGCTCGTCAGGACGGCGACGCCCTTGTTGTAGCCACCGATGAGGTTTTCCTCCGGCAGTTCCATGTCTTCAAAGGTAACGAGGCCCGTGGGGGAGGTGCGCATGCCCCACTTCTTGATCTTGTCGCAGGACCAGCCGTTGTCCTTTACCTTGTCGATTTCGCAGAAGAAAGCTGAAATTCCGCGGGGGCCCTTCTCAGGTTCCGTCTTGGCGTAGAAGACCATGAAATCCGCAACGGGAGCATTGGTGATAAAAATTTTGCTGCCGTTGATTATGTATTTGTCGCCGCTTTTTACGGCCGTGGTCGACAGGCTCATGGCATCCGACCCTGAATTGGGCTCGGTGATGCCGAGGCAGCCGATTGCCTCGCCGGTGCAGGACGGGGGCAGGAATTTTTTCTTCTGCTCATCCGTGGCGTTCCGGCGGAAGTTGTCGTAGCACAGGGTCTCGCTGGCGCCGACAGTCATGGAGAGCGCGTTGCTCACGCGAGCGATGTTTTCATAGGCCAGCAGTGTTTCCACATAGCCCATGGCCGCTCCGCCGTATTCCTCCTCGAAAACGATGCCGTTGATGCCCAGGTTTCCCGTTTCCTTGAAGAGCGCGGGGGGCATTTCATCCACTTCGTAGAGATGCTCCATCTGGGGCTCCAACCAAGTCGATGCCCAGCGGTATACACTGTCTTCAAGCATCCTCTGTTCTTCTGTAAAGTTGAAATTTAACGCCATAATACTTCCTCCCTCTCAATGTAGTGTTGGATATTCACGTTGCCGAAAACAATTCGAACCCGTGCCGATACATACGATGGTGCGGAAGAACTGGTACTGACAAGGTCTGGGACACCGTCCTCGGAAGGGTGTGCGCGATTGGAACGGCTGGCCGGTGGTTTTTTCATTGTGCCCGTATAAGTTAAGCGTGACGCTGTTAACAAACCGTTGCCCATCAACGAAATGGTCCATGTATAGTACAATTCCAAAAGGCTGTCAAGTTTTTTTATGGCACATGTGGCGGCTCAGTGATAGGCCGGATTCCGTGTCGCGCCCTATCCGCCGTCACTGCGAGGCACCATAGGCGGGTCTCATGGCCGCGGGACTTTTTACGAAGCCGTCCTCTATCGGACGTTTTCCGATTGTACCGACCTTTGCCTCATTCGGGGGTGAGACTGCCGGCACCCGTTGCCACGATCAAATCGGCCAGAGCTGCCCCGATTCCAGGTACGCGAGTCAGTTCCTCCCGCGGCGCCCGCCGGATAGCCTCGTAACTTTTGAAGTGATTCAACAGGGCGTTCTTCTTTTTCGGACCTATCCCGGGCACACTGTCCAGGGGTGACAGGAAGTTTTCGCGCTCCCTGAGTTTCCGATGGTAGGCCAGGGCGAACCGGTGGGCCTCATCGCGGGCGGCCTGAAGCAGGCGGAGGAGTTCCGGGGATTGGGAAAGGTACAGGGGATTTTTTCGTTCCCGCAGATAGACCCGGTCCTCGTCGGTCCGAACCGTTCCGGGGGACGGCGATTTGGCGCGGCGGGTCTCCTTGGCAAGTCCCAGCACATCGACGTCCCGAATGTCCAGTTCCTTCAGGACTGAGAGGGCCACGCCAAGCTGTCCCCGGCCGCCGTCGATGACAATGAGATCGGGCAGGTTCTTCCCGTCGGCGTAGCGGCGTTTCAGGACCTCGTACATCATGGCGTAATCGTCGGCGCCGTCTACGGTTCTGATCCGATAACGGCGATAGTGGTTTCTGTCGGGTGCCCCGTCGCTGAAAACCACCATGGATCCCACAGCGCCGCGTCCCTGGAGGGTGGAAATATCGAAGCATTCGATCCGGCGCGGTGCGTTGCGCAGATGAAGTTTTTCCGCCAGTTCGGTCAGGAGCCGGTCCAGTGACGCGTTCTTCCTGATATGGGCGGCAAGGGCCTCATCGGCGTTCTTGGCGGCGAGGTCCAGCAGGTCACGCCGGACGCCCCTCTTCGGGACGATGACCGAAACATTCCGGCCCCGCTTTTCCGTGAGCCATTCCGCGATGAGCCTCTCATCGTCAATGGTGGCGGGAATGATGACTTCCTCAGGCAACAGGGCCGTTCCGTCGTAGTATTGTTTCAGCAGGGCGGCCAGAGCTTCCTCCGGGGATGCCTTTGTTCTCACCGGGGGAAATGTCCGCTGATCCGTAAGGACACCCTTCCTTATATTCATCATGTACACGGCCAGGCAGTCTTCCCGGCGGGCCGTTCCGAAGACGTCCCGGTCCTTGAAAGAGGGTGAAACGGCGTACTGTTTTTCCAGGGTCTGCTCCACGGCGTTCAGGCGATCCCTCAACCGGGCGGCTTCCTCGAAATTGAGGGCGCGGGCGGCGGCGTTCATGCGCTGCTGAATCATCTTCAGCAGATTGCTGCGTTTTCCCTCGATGAAGAGGACCGCCTCCCGCAGGGTGGTCCGGTAGTCGTCCCGGCTGATGTATCCCACACAGGGTGCCGAACATCGTTTGATCTGGTACTCTACACAGGGGCGCCGCCTGCTCGCGAACTCCCGGTCCCGGCAGGTACGCAGAGAGAAGAACCGGTTCAATATCCGCAGCGTTTCCTTGACGGCGGTGCTGGAGGCATAGGGGCCGAAATAGCGGGCACCGTCTTTTTTTATACGGCGAACCAGTTCGAACCGGGGGAAGTCCGCTCTCGTGTCGAGGCGGATACTGAAATAATTTTTATCGTCCCGGAGCATAACGTTGTAGCGGGGACGATGTTTCTTGATGAGGGTGTTTTCGAGGATCAGGGCCTCTTTTTCCGTGGCTGTCAGGATATAGTCGATATCCTTCACCCGGGCCATGAGAAAGGGAACCATGGCCCGGTCGATGCCGGTGCCGAAGTATGACCTGATACGGCTTTTCAGGTTCTTGGCTTTGCCGGCGTAGATGACAGTTCCCTCGCGGTCCTTCATGAGATAGACGCCGGGGACTGCCGGAGCGGCGGCCGCCTTTTCACGGACTCGATCAGGAACGTCTGCCACGGCTGTCTCCCCATTCCCAGACACCCAACTCCGTCTGAAGGCCCTTCAGTTTCCTGATTCTGTCCCTGAGCACGGCGGCCCGTTCGAATTCCAGCTTTGCCGAAGCCTCTTTCATCCCCTTCGTCAGCGCGTCGATGGATGCCAGGATTTCCTCTTCCGAGAAAGGCTCGTCTTCATCCCCGGTCACGGGAACCGTCACGTAATCAGCCTCATAGACGGAGGTGAGTATATCACTGATTGACTTTGTTATGGTTTCCGGCGTTATCCCCATTTTACCATTGTATTTTTTCTGAATTGAGCGGCGCCGTTTCGTCTCGTCCAGGCATTTCTGTATCGACAGGGTTATCTGGTCGGCGTACATGATGACCCGACCGTTGACGTTGCGGGCGGCCCGGCCGCTTGTCTGTATGAGGGACTGTTCGGAACGGAGAAAACCCTCCTTGTCGGCATCGAGAATCGCCACGAGAGAAACCTCCGGAATATCGAGTCCTTCCCGTAGAAGGTTGACGCCTACCAGGACATCGTGGACGCCCCGTCGCAGATCCCGTATCAGAGCCACCCGCTCCAGGGTTTTTACATCCGAATGGAGATAGGCTACCTTGACGCCCAGACCCCGATAATAGTCGGTGAGGTGTTCCGCCATGCGTTTGGTCAGGGTGGTTATCAGGACCCGTTCGCCGGCGTCGACCCGGACGTTGATTTCCTCCAGCAGGTCGTCCACCTGGCGGGCGGCGGGTTTGACGACAATCTCCGGGTCCATGAGACCCGTGGGTCTGATGATCTGTTCAACCACATACCCGCCTGCCCGTTCCAGTTCATAGGCGGCAGGCGTGGCGGAAACGCAAATCCATTGTCGTGGGAAAGCCTCGAATTCCTCGAACGTGAGGGGGCGGTTGTCCAGGGCTGAAGGAAGGCGGAAGCCATATTCAACCAGGGTCTGCTTCCTCGAACGGTCGCCCCGGTACATGCCCCGCAGCTGGGGAATGGTCTGGTGACTTTCGTCTATGACGATGAGGGCGTCGTCGGGAAGATATTCCATGAGTGTCGGCGGTGGTTCGCCGGGGGCCCGGCCTGTCAGGTGGCGCGAGTAGTTTTCGATGCCCTGGCAATAGCCCATTTCTTCAAGCATTTCAAGATCGAAACGGGTCCGTTGTTCCAGCCTCCGGGCCTCGAGGGGCTTGTCCAGGGAACGCAGTTCCTCCAGTCGCTCGACGAGTTCATCACTGATGGTTTCGATGGCCCGCTTCAGGTCCTCCGCGGGGAGTACATAGTGGCTTCCGGGGTGGATTGTTACCGTCCGGCGCCGTTCCAGGATCTGTCCCCTGAGGGGGTCGGCAATGGCGATGGTCTCAAGAGTATCGCCGAAGAATTCAAGACGTATGACCCGGTCCTCGGCGTAGGGTGGAAACAGTTCCACCGTGTCGCCCCGTACCCGGAAAGTCCCCCGGTGGAAATCAGTATCGTTACGGTCGTAGTGCAGTTCAACGAGCCGCGTGATCAGAAGGTCCCGATCGACATCGTCACCCTCGGAGAGAAAGGCCCGCATGCCGCTGTAGCTCTCGGGTGAACCGATACCGTAGATGCATGAAACGCTTGCCACGATGATCACGTCTCTCCGATCCAGGAGTGATCGCGTTGCCGAGTGCCGTAGTTTGTCTATCTCATCGTTGATGGACGCGTCCTTTTCTATGTACGTATCAGTACCGGGGAGGTAGGCCTCGGGCTGGTAATAATCGTAGTAGCTGACAAAGTATTCAACGGCGTTCTCCGGGAAAAAACCCTTGAACTCACCGTAGAGCTGGGCGGCGAGGGTCTTGTTGTGGGCGATCACCAGGGTCGGCCGGTTCATTTTTTCGATGACGTTGGCTATGGTGAAGGTCTTTCCGGAACCGGTGACGCCGAGAAGGACCTGGCAGGGAACGTGTGATGCCGCTCCCCGGGCCAGTTCCTCGATGGCCGTCTTCTGGTCTCCCCGGGGCAGAAAGTCGGTTGTCAGTTTGAAGAGGTCCATGGAATGTACGAAGTCGAATCGGTTGTTTACGTAATTAACCGTACTATATCATGATACAAACGTGAAAGCGACCGGGTCTGTGACGAAGGCGGCACAAAGCTTTTACCGGCACCATGGCCGGACACTCGGCCGGCCCGGCCATGCGGGTAATCGGTATCCGACACCGTGGTCCCTGTGCGCTCCAATCATTTTTCTTCGGCTCTCAATCTCGCATCCGGGCATCGGAAACTCGCCCTTCGGGCTCAGACAGTCCGATATGAAGCCGTTCCGCTGCGATGGGATCCTGTTACGAAAAATGCTTGGATGAGCGCTTCAGGACCATGGTGCCGGCGACTTGTTTCGATGAAGCGGCCAGGCAGTCAGGCTGCGGGAACAGAAAAACGGCATGATGCTGTTTCGTCATCGCAGGGCGTACCGTTCCGTGCAGATCTGCAACCGTCCAATATCTTTCATTTCTTGACAGCGAGGGAGGGCCGGTGGTATTCATGCCGTGTCACAGGGGAACGGAAAGGCCCGCCTGAACACGCTGGTGAGGAACCATATGCGACGATGGAATGGTTGGGGTGACCCGTCGATTACCATGGAACTGGCGGAACCGGGGAGAAACCTCCTCGAAGAGGTACTGGGGAAGGGAACCCCGTGGGAGGACTGTTCCCGCCGGTCATTGCTTGAGCGGGTCCCGAAAAGCAAGTTGTCGGAACATGCCCTTGTCGCGACCGATCCGGAAAGCCGCCTCGATCACGCCCACGGACAAAGCCTTCCCGACTGGATTTCTTTAAGAGGAGGCACGCTGGACCGTTTCCCCGATGGAGTCGCCTTTCCCGCCGATCAGGAAGAGATTCAGGAACTTCTTGATTTTTCCACCTACCAGAAAGCGACGGTCATTCCCTATGGAGGCGGGACCAGCGTGCTGGGCCATCTCACGGTGCCGGACACAGGGAGACCGGTGCTCACCGTATCCCTGAAACGTCTCAACCGGTTCATTCATTTCGATCCTTACAGCCTGCTCGCCGGTTTCGAGACAGGAATCATGGGCCCCGACCTGGAGGCCCATCTCCAGTCCCGGGGGTTCACCCTCGGACACTATCCCCAATCCTTCGAGTACTCCTCCCTGGGCGGATGGTTGGCAACGCGATCCAGCGGCCAATACTCCACACGCTACGGGAGGATTGACGAACTCTTCATGGGCGGGACCGTCACAGGACCCGGCGGGGTCCTGACCATCAAGCCCTATCCGGCGTCGGCCGCCGGTCCCGATCTGCGACATCTGCTCCTCGGTTCCGAGGGGCGGATGGGGATAATCACCGAGGCTGTCCTCAGGATATCGCCGTTACCGGAGCGCGACGACATCGTGGGCCTGTTCTTTCCCTCCTGGGACCGGGCTGTGGAGGGCATCAGGAGTCTTTTCTCCGAGCCGTTTCCGCTGTCCATTGTGCGCCTCAGCAATGCCCTTGAAACAGAGGTTAACCTGGCCCTTTCCGGGCAGGATCGGTCGACGGCTTTGTTGAGACGGCTGCTGCGAGTCCGGGGCATCGGCCGGGGAGAGGGTTGCATGTGCCTCGTGGGTTTTACCGGTACGGCCCGTCGCGTCGCCGCGGCCCGCCGGGCGACGGAATCGGTGCTGAAAAAAGAAAAGGCTTTCTTTCTGGGAAAGGTCATGGGCAGGGCCTGGAAGAGAACCAGATTCAGAATCCCCTATCTCAGAAATTCACTCTGGAGCGCCGGATATGCTGTGGAAACGATCGAAACGGCCGCGCCCTGGAAAAGCGTAACAGAACTGATGGTGGCGCTTGAAACGGCCCTTTCGGAAAGCCTCGTTCCATGGAACGAGAGACTGCTGGTTTTTTCACACCTGTCGAGCCCCTATTCCACGGGGTCCAACGTATACACCACCGCTCTGTTCCGCCTCGCCCCGACACCGGAAGAAACCCTGGAACGCTGGAGGCGGGTGAAAGAAGCTGCCGCCGGGGCCATCGTGGCCTGCGGAGGAACCATAAGTCACCAGCACGGTGTAGGTCTTGACCACAAGCCCTGGCTGGAAGGTGAAAAGGGACGCCTGGGGATGGATATCACGGCGGCGGCGTTTTCGTCCATGGATCCCGACGGGCGCATGAATACGACGAAACTGTTGTGATGACATGATCGCGCGATCTCCCGAAACTCGGCTGAAACGGCTGAACCCCGACATCGACGACATTCCCCGGGATTGGGATGTCATCATAGCCGGCGGCGGCATCACCGGAGCGGGCATCCTCCGCGAGACGGTCCGCCTGGGGCTGAGAGCCATTCTCCTGGAACAGTTCGATTTTGCCTGGGGCACGTCGAGCAGGTCGTCGAAGCTCGTCCACGGCGGACTCCGCTATCTTCGTGAAGGCCGGTTTTCTCTGACCAGGGCCTCCGTGGAGGAGCGCCGGCGTCTTCTTCTCGAGGCGCCGGGTCTTGTGGATCCTCTCGGTTTCCTGATACCGGTCTACAAGCGGGGACATCCGGGAAAGACGATTCTGTCCGCGGGGCTGACACTGTATGATCTCATGGGAGCGGGGAAGCGGCATCGTTTTCTGCAAAGTGCGGCCTTTCTGGCCCGGATGCCCCACATCCGACGTGACGGTCTCACGGGGGGGTTCAGTTTCCATGACGCCCGGGTGGATGATGCCCGTCTGGTACTCCGTCTGGTGAACGAGGCCCTGGACGACGGGGCCTGGGCGGCAAACTACACCGCCGTCAGGCACATTCTCCGTGATGTGCGGGGACGGGTCCGGGGGGTGGCCGTGGAAGGAGAAGACGGCCGGTCCCGGGAACTGGCCGGGAGGGTGGTTGTCAACGCCACGGGCTGGTGGGCCGGCACGTTGCACACCACGCCGGACGCAAAGCGTCATCTCCGCCCGCTCAGGGGAAGCCATATCGTCTATCCATCCTGGGTCCTTCCCATAGCCCAGGCCGTCACCTTCGCGCATCCCGCGGATCGTCGCCCGATTTTCGTCATCCCCTGGGAGGGGGTCGTTCTTGTGGGTACCACCGATCTGGATCACGAAGCCGGTTTCAACGAAGAGCCCGCCATATCGCCGGAAGAAGTGTCCTACCTCAGGCAGGGACTGATCGATTGTTTTCCGTCGCTGGCCCTCGGCCTGGACCGGGGGATCGCGACATTCGCCGGCGTCAGACCCGTCGTATCCGAGGGAAACCGCGCCCCATCGGAGGAAAGCCGCGACCATGTTATCTGGAAGGACCGGGGGCTGATAACGGTGACGGGGGGAAAGCTGACCACCTTTCGAAGGATTGCCTGGGACACGTTGAACGAGGTCTTTGAATACCTGCCGGAAGGCACGACTCCTGACCGTGATGTTCCGGTTTTCGAGCCGCCCCCGGACCGGGCGGCGGTCGGTCCTGATCTGCCGGAGGAGACCTGGAAGCGGCTCGCCGGACGATATGGGAAAAGGGCTTTGCTTATGACCGCTGAGGCCTCACCGGATGATGTAAAGTCCGTCGGCGGTACGCCGACACTCTGGGCCGAGGTAATCGAGGGGGCACGCCGTGAGGGGGTGAAACACCTGGATGACTTGCTCCTGCGGCGTGTCCGCCTGGGACTTCTTCTGATCGACGGAGGAATGGGACTCCTCGACGAGGTTCAGCGCCGCTGCGGCCCCGTTCTTCCATGGAGCGGAAAACGCTGGCGGGAAGAACGGAACCGCTACCGTGACATCCTGGAACGCTCCTACGGCCTCCCGGGAAGAAAACCCCTTCCATCGGCGGAGAAAGAGGGAATCCTGAAAAAAACGGTCCGGAGGGCGCGACAGCGCTTCCGGTTGTGAGGAGGACGATGAACGGCAAAGACCTGCTGCTAGCCATAGACAACGGCACCCAGAGCCTGAAGGCCATTCTCTTCGATTCCTCGGGGGGCATAGCGGCCATGGAGTCTGTCCCTTTCGATCCTCCCTATGTGTCGCCCCAGCCCGCCTGGGCGGAGCAGGACCCCGAGGTATACTGGAAGGCCCTGTGCAGGGGCTGCAGGGGGCTCTGGGACAAGAGCGGTATCGACAAGAACCGTGTGGCCGCCGTCTCCCTGACCACCCAGAGGGGCACCGTCATTCCCGTCGACCGCCGGGGCATGCCGCTTCGCCCGTTCATTCACTGGCTGGACCAGCGCAGAACGGAGCAGATGCGTCCCGTGGGAGGCCTCTGGGGACTCGTCTTCTCGATCATCGGCATGTCCGATACCATCGCCTATTTCCAGAGCCAGGCCGAGGCGAACTGGATCATGACCTATCAGCCCGACATATGGAAACGGACCCATAAATACCTTCTGCTTTCAGGATACCTGACCTTTCGTCTGACCGGTACCTTTGTCGACTCAATCGGGTGCCAGGTGGGTTACATTCCCTTTGACTACAAAAATCTTCGATGGGCGCCGTCCTGGGACTGGAAGTGGCGGGTTCTGCCCATGGATCCGTCCCTTCTTCCCGACCTGGTTCCCCAGAGTGAAACGCTGGGCATCATAACCCGCGAAGCGGCCGAAGCAACGGGTATCCCCGGGGGTATTCCCCTGATCGCCGCCGCCGCCGACAAGGCCTGCGAAGTGATCGGCTGCGGGAGTCTCGAGCCCTCCGTGGGCTGTCTCAGTTACGGGACCACGGCTACCATCAACGTGACGAACAGGAACTACATGGAAGCGATTCCCTTCCTTCCAGCCTATCCCTCGGCGATTCCCGCGCACCACACTATGGAAATACAGATATACCGGGGGTTCTGGATGGTCAGCTGGTTCAAGAAGGAATTCGGGTATCCGGAGCTGGCCGAGGCGGCCGACATGGATGTGGAAGCGGAAGTCCTTCTTGACCGTCTGGTTGACCATATTCCTCCGGGTTCCATGGGTCTCATGCTTCAACCCTACTGGTCGCCGGGCCTGAAACTTCCGGGACCGGAAGCCAAGGGTGCCGTCATAGGTTTCGGAGATGTCCACACCCGGGGGCATCTCTACCGGGCGATCCTGGAGGGACTGGCTTACGCGTTGAGGGAAGGTAAGGAGCGGATAGAAAAGAAGACGCGGATCCCCATAACGGCCCTCCGCGTCTCCGGCGGCGGTTCGCGCAGCCGGAACGCCATGCAGACCACGGCGGACATCTTCGGGCTGCCTACCGCCAAGGCAAGCATCTACGAAACGTCGGGCCTGGGTGCCGCCATAAACGCCGCCGTGGGCATCGGCATCCATCGCGATTTCGAGACGGCCATCAGGGAAATGACCCACACCGGCGAGGTCTACGAACCGAACCTGCAGAACCACAGGCTTTACGACCAGCTCTACGCCCAGGTGTATAAAAAAATGTACCGGCAGCTGAGGCCCTTTTACCGGAAGATACGGGAAATCACGGGGTATCCGGGATGAGTGGGTTTCGTTGACTTTGCCGGTCAATCAGGTTATCCTTTGCACTATCATGCGTTCATCATTATTGAGATGCTGAAGGGGCTCCGCCAGATAATTGGACTACCCGGTAACACTCAATCTTGTATTATTGTTTGCCCTCATCGGCACGTCGGCTCTTCTGTCGGGATCCGAGGCCTCTTTCTTTTCTCTGACACATCTTCACCTTCACAAGATGAAAGAAGACGGGCTTCCCTTCACGGGATTCGTCGAGAGGATCCTTGAGCGGCCCCGCAGGCTCCTGGTTACCATCATGGTCTGCAACGAGTCGGCCAATATCATCATTGCGTCCATTGCCACGTCGCTGTCGATTCTTCTGGTGGGGTCGAAAGGAACCTGGGTGGCCATCGCAGGGGCCACGGCGGTCATCATGACATTCTGCGAGACGATCCCAAAGACCCTGGCCCTCACCTATCCCCGCAGGACCGCCGCGGCAGTGGTCCTTCCCCTGACGCTGCTGTCAAAAGTCGTTTTTCCCGTCGTCTGGTTTCTTGAAAAGTTTTCCGATGTCCTGGTCCGGTTTTCATCGGGGGAAACCCTTGGCAGGTCTCCGACAGTCATGGAAGAGGATTTCAAGACCCTCGTCGATGCCGGCCACAGAGAAGGCGCCATCGATGAGGCGGAAAAGGAACTCATCCATCGGGTTTTCGAACTGGCGGAGACAAGCGTCGCCGATATCATGACGCCCCGGGTGGACATGTTCTGTCTGCCCGTAACGATGAACGTCGATACGATGGAGGAGGCAATCCTGGCGCAGCGGCACACCCGTATACCCCTCTACGGCACTGACAGGGACGACATCCTGGGGATCCTGTACACCAGGAATTTTCTGCTCCGGCGGATGAAAGGGAAAAGCTTCAATGTCAGGTGGCTTGCCAGAAAGCCCTACTTCGTCCCCGAAGAACGGCCGGCCCACAGCATGCTGTCGGACTTCAGGGCCAGGAAGATCCAGATGGCCGTCGTAGTCGATGAATACGGCGGCGTTTCCGGGCTGGTGACCTTGACGGACGTGCTCAACAGCCTCTTCGGGAACATCGACCGGGAACGGGCGCTGCGTGAAAAGATGTTTCACCCCATCGATGACCGGACATTCGGGCTTTCGGGCATGTTGATGATCGAGGATTTTAACGAACTCATGGGATCGGAACTTCCGACGGAGGACTTCGATACGGTAGGCGGCTTTGTGCTTCACCTTTTCGGCCAGCTCCCCGCGGCGGGAGAGGAGGTTTCTTTCAAGAACTTCACCTTCACTGCCGATACCATCAGCCAGACCAGGATATCCTGGCTCACCGTCACGGTGAACGAAGAAGGGAATAGCCATGATAGCTGATCTCGCGGGCGCGGGCCTTCCTTTCCTCATCTTTTTCCTGGCCTTGATTGTTCTGGAGGGACTGTTCTCCGGCGGTGAAATTGCCCTTATATCCTGTGACAACTATCGCATCAGACAGAAGGCTGCGTCGGGTTCATCCTCTGCCCGGGTTGCCCTGGGGCTTCTCGAACGGCCTGAACGGTTTTTAGCGACCACGCTCACGGGAACGGCCCTCTGCCAGGTGAGCAACACGGCCATCGTCACCAGCCTCTTCATAACCTTGTGGGGACCCGAAAAAGGCGCCCTTACGGCGAGCTTCGTCATGGTTCTCACGCTCCTGGTCCTCGGGGAGATACTGCCGAAAAGCCTCTTCCAGCATCATGCCGATACCGTGGCGCCGCGAATCGCCTGGTTTATCTGGTTCGCATCCTGGCTTTTCTATCCCGTAGTGCTCGTCCTCGCCGGAATATCACGGGGCGTTCTGTACGTCATTTCAGAAAAGACAGGGCTGAAGTATTCGCACTACATCACCCGGTCCGGGCTCGAGTCGCTCCTCAAGGCGGAAACGGAGTCAACAGACATCACCCCAACGGAGCGGGATATGATTCAGAAAGTCCTTGATTTTTTCGGGTACACTGCCGAGGAGATCATGGTCCCTCTGTCAAACGTCGCCGTGGTATCCCTGCAAACCACGCTGGGAGAAGCGGCCCGCGTCATTGAGGAGCGAAACTACTCCCGCATACCCGTGTACGATAAGGAAGCCTTCAACATCATCGGCATCATCGACGTCTTCGATCTCATGGGCGAGCTGTCGGGAAAGAGCCCCGAAACGCCTTTGGTGGGCGAGGATTCAGTGGAAAATGTCACCATCCGGCGGCAGATACTGTTTGTTCCGGAAACAAAACGGGCCGATGAACTCTTTTTTGAGTTGCAGGAACACAGTGAACACATGGCTGTGGTGGTCGATGAGTATGGCGGTGCCGTCGGCATCGTGACCCCTGAAGATATTCACGAGGAAATCGTCGGTGACATCAACGACAGTGTTCAGACCGACAGGGATCAGTACATACGGACGGTGGGGCGTGGCCGGTATCTGGTTGACGGTTTGATCAAGACGGACTATTTGCAGGAACAGCTTCCCCTGATCATTCCCGAAGGGGACTACGAAACGCTGGGCGGCTTCCTTCTGGCTGTCATGGGGAGGATTCCGAAACGCAGGGAATCCTTTAAAATGGGCGAAGCCCTTTTTGTTATAGAGGAGGCTGACGCCAGGTCGATCAGAAAAATTCTCATCGTTGTGCCCGCCGAAGCCGGGCCTGTGAAAAAGGAGCAGCCATATCCATGACGAAGCGGCGGAATGAGGGGGGGCTCGCGGCCGTTATTCTTGCCGCCGGCAAGGGCACACGCATGAATTCGGAGACGGCCAAGGTGCTTCACCCTCTCTGCGGGAAGCCCATGGTGCTCTTTCCCCTGCGATTGGCCCGGGAACTGGGGGCTGAAAAGATTGTCCTGGTCATCGGCCACCAGGCTGAGGCTGTCAGGGCCGCCGTCAGCGGCGAACCGGTCAGTTTCGCCCGGCAGCGGGAACAGCGTGGAACGGCTCACGCCGTTCTCCAGGCACAGACCGAACTGGATCGTTTCAGCGGAACCATTCTGATCCTCTGCGGAGATGTGCCGCTGCTTCTTCCGCAGACGGTGAAGGGCCTCGTGGAGTACCACCGGGAGAGCGGCGCTCATGTGACCGTGCTGACGGCTCTTCTTCCCGATGCGACGGGGTACGGCCGGGTCATGAGGGATGATACCGGGCGGGTACTCAAAATTGTAGAGGAGCGGGATGCCGGGGAGAAGGAGAAAGAGGTTCGGGAAATAAACACGGGCATATACTGCGTTGAACGTTCTTTTCTGTTCCAGGCCTTGAACTTCATAGGAACCGACAATGTTCAGCGGGAATACTACCTCACCGACATCGTCGAAACGGCCGCGAGGCGGAACCTGGAGGTCCGGGCCCTGATCCTGGAGGATTACCGTGAAGCCATGGGCATCAACACTCCGGAACAGCTTGCGGAGGCAGAGAGGATAATGCGTTCCCGTTTCCCCCGGGGGCTCTGACGACCCTGTTCAGGGCCCTTCGCGGTTCCGGATTTCAGGTTGACTTAGCAGGGTAATGCTGGTAGGTCTGCAATTTTTGGACAAACCATACGAGGAGGTTCTCCATGGAAGATGACAGGTTGGTCATATGGTTTGATGATGTCCGGCTTGACGATATACCCCAGGTCGGTGGGAAAAATGCTTCTCTCGGCGAGATGAGACGTGAACTTGCCCCCAGGGGAGTGAGCATTCCCGACGGCTTTGCCGTAACGGCCCACGCCTATCGGTATCTTCTCGAATCAGCCGGAATTGTGAAAAAGATTGAAGCGCAGCTTGCCGATCTGGATACCCATGATCTCCAGAGTCTGGTCAGAAGGGGCTCAAAAATACGTTCTCTTATTTATAACGCCCCCCTTCCTGAGGACCTGGCCGACGCGATCAGGGAGGCCTACCGGAAGCTCTGCGATGAATACGGCAAGGACACCGATGTGGCCGTCCGCAGCTCTGCCACAGCAGAGGACCTGCCCGACGCGAGCTTCGCCGGTCAGCAGGAAACCTTCTTGAACATACGGGGGGCAGACGCCGTCATCGATGCCTGCAAAAAATGCTTTGCCTCACTATTTACCAACCGGGCAATATCCTACCGTGTCGACAAGAATTTTGACCATATGTCCGTGGCCCTGTCCATCGGTGTTCAAAAGATGGTCCGGTCCGATATCGGGTCATCGGGCGTCATCTTTTCCATCGACACCGAATCGGGTTTCAAGGATGCCATTCTTATCACCGGATCCTGGGGGCTGGGTGAAACCGTCGTGCAGGGAACAGTCAATCCCGACGAGTTCTATGTTTTCAAACCGACCTTGAAGGAGGGGTACAGACCCATCCTTCAGAAAAAGCTCGGCACCAAGGAACTCAAAATGGTCTATGGGAAGAACGAAGGCCAGTCCACGGAGACCGTCCCCGTGCCGCCCGCCGACCGCAGACGGTTCTGTATTACCGAAGACGAGATCATGAGGCTGGCGGAGTGGACCGTCATCATCGAAGACCACTACTCCCGCCAGGCGGGCTACTTCAAGCCCATGGACATCGAGTGGGGCAAGGACGGCACTACGGGGGAACTCTTCATCCTCCAGGCGAGACCGGAAACGGTGCAGTCCCAGAAAGACGCCAACGTACTTGAGACCTATGAGCTGCTTGAGACAAAACCACCCCTTGTAACGGGTACCGCCGTCGGTGCCAGGATCGGTGCCGGTCCCGCGAATGTAATCCACAATGTGAGTGAAATCAGCAACTTCAAGGAAGGCCAAGTTCTTGTCACCGACATGACCGACCCGGACTGGGAGCCCATCATGAAGATCGCTGCCGCCATCGTCACGAACAAAGGAGGCCGTACCTGTCACGCCGCCATCGTGAGCCGCGAGTTGGGCGTTCCCTGTATCGTAGGGACCTCCAACGGGACGGAAAGACTGGAGGGAGTCAAAGAGGTGACCGTCTCCTGCGCCGAGGGTGAAGTCGGTAAAGTCTACGAGGGCATCCTCAAGTACAACATCGAGCGGATCAGTCTCGAGGAACTGAAGCGCCCGAAAACAAAGATAATGCTCAACATCGGCAACCCCGACATGGCCTTCAACTATGCTTCCATTCCCAATGACGGCGTGGGCCTGGCGAGGCTCGAGTTCATCATCAGCAATATCCAGATTCATCCTATGGCGCTCATCGATTTCGACAAGGTGACAGACGCGAAGGTACGCAGACACATCGAAACCCTCACCAGGGGCTACGAAACAAAGAGTGACTTCTTCGTTGACAGACTCGCCCAGGGCGTTGCCAAGATCGCCGCCGCCTATTTCCCCAACGACGTTATCGTCCGGATGAGCGATTTCAAGAGCAACGAATACGCGAATCTCCTGGGGGGCAGTTTTTTCGAAGCCGATGAGGAAAATCCCATGATCGGTTTCCGGGGGGCCTCACGCTACTATGACGATCGCTACCGGGAAGGTTTTGCCCTTGAATGCAAGGCCATGAAGAAAGTGCGCGATGAGATGGGCCTTTCCAACGTTAAACTCATGATCCCCTTCTGCCGGACCGTGGAGGAGGGCAAACGGGTGATCGAGGTCATGAGCCGAAACGGCCTCAAACAGGGAGAAAACGGGCTGGAATTCTACGTGATGGTGGAGATTCCAAGCAACGTCATTCTCATCGAAGAATTCGGCAAGATATTCGACGGATTCTCCATCGGATCCAATGACTTGACCCAACTGACCCTGGGGTTGGACCGGGATTCCTTCCTGGTGGCCCACATATTCGATGAACGCAACGAGGCGGTTCTGGATCTTATCAGAATCGCCATCGCGAAGGCCAGGGCAATGGGCAAAAAAATCGGCATCTGCGGTCAGGCCCCGAGTGACTATCCCGAGTTTGCCCGGTTCCTGGTGGAGTGCGGCATTGACAGCATCTCCCTCAACGCCGACACGATCATAAAAACAACCGTCGACATTCTCGAAACAGAGAAAAAGCTGAAGGTCTCCTGAAGAGAAGTCGCCGGCATGCCCTGACCCGCCCGGGTGCGCCGGCGCGGACGATTCCTACAGGATGATAAAATACTTCGCGTAGCGTTCCTCCAGGTTTGTCGATTCGACGTGAGCGTACTCCTCCTGGAACTCCTTCCAGATCGCGGCAAGGGCCTTCCGCAGGATCGGGTTCCCCGCCTCTCCCCGGGACGACATGTCCTCGAATTCAGACACAAAAGACGTCTCGTAACAGGGCAAGGCATAGGGAGTTCCGGGTTCCCCCTGACGGATACGATCAAGAAATTTTCTGGCTTCATCCAGCGGGATTCCGTACGAGTCGCCCGCGGTACCCGTAAGCTTTCGGGCGAAGAAGGTGATCAGAAGGGTCTGAACGTTCATGCCCGGGGAATGGAGCAGGTTCCGGTCCGGGGGGTGACGCCCGTCGAGACGGCCTGCCAGTTCATCCAGAACGGCCAGATGTTCAAGGTCCGAGCGGCAGGATTCCAGATCCTGATTGCTCGAGAAGTCACGGTACCCTTCCGGACCGGAATAGTACACGGGCCTTTGCGACAGCAGTCCCTTCAGCAGATGTCCGCTGTTCTCCCCCCAGAATGACAGGGGCAGGCCTTCCCGGTGAAACCAGCTTTCTCGAAGCCATTCCCGTGCACTGCGGGCAACCTCCGCCACCATGCCGAACCCGACGCGAAAGAGAGCATGGAGGTGGTGGGACCGGATCGTTTTTTCGGCCGCTTCAGGACTGTCACCCGCGAGGGCATCGAGGGCCAGGTTGATGTACCCGCCCGATTTTACGGCCGCGGCCGTCATCTCATCCAGTTCCCGGCCCCAGGTTCCCTCTGCCGAGAGGATCTGGTTGCACAGACCGGCAAATTCAAGGCGGAGACGGTCCATGTCCGGCCCGGCTGCCACACGATCAAGTGCCGCCAGGAACAGGGGTGCCGGGCCGGCCTGGGCGAGAGGGAGGCCCGGAATAGCGGTATTTTCCTTATCATTGTCGCTATCGGATACGTCTATGGCACCCGGACCGCTCCAGTTCTCGAGGGAAGCCGGATCAAGAGGGACGTACAGTTCAAGTGCTTCCTCGAAGGGGAGAAATCCCTCATCGGCAAGCCGGGCGTTCCTGAGCCGGTATAGCTCCTCCTCGGTCTCCGCCGTTATCAGTCCGCCTGAGCTCGTGATGATCCAGGTAAACAGGTTGATGTCCGCCTGGGCCATTGTGTCAAGGATGGCCCGAAGCGGGGCCCGGGATTCCTCGCTCCGCGGACGCAGGTACACGATGCCGTCAAAGGTGAAAAACCCGTCGGGGATTTCCACGTCCTCATCGTCGGGGGTAAGGATCAGAACGTCCAGCACCTCAGAAAAATACAGGCAGGCCAGGCCGAGGCCGTCGCGGAACAGCCATTCCACGAACCGTTCCGGGTCGGCGTCACCGAAGCGTTCAATCCAGAGCGTCAGGCGATCCCTGTCGAACCGGTCTTTGTCCCACAGATCTATATCAAGGAGATACGACCACTGCGCCTCCGATCCGAGGGCGAGCAGGGAGAGGCTGTCCCGGTCCGCCTTTTTTACAAGGCGGAAATAATCCTGGTTCGACAGGCTGCGAAGGGTTTCCTGTGTTTCCGGGTATTTCAGGAGGAGCCGGGACAGGTCGCGGCCTTCCGCGCAAAAGAGTTCGTAGGGAACCAGGCCGCTGTTTCTTCCACGTTCCGATGAGGGATACTGTGTCCGCGTGTTTTTTGTCCTCGTCACGGTACTCTCCAGGGGGGTGTTCCAGGACAGGTGCCTTCCCGGTCAGTGTGGTGCATTTTTAGCGGAAGAACAGGAAAAGGCAAGAGAAATCCTCCACGCCGGTTCCATTTCCTCTTCCGTGGCGATATGAACGAACAACCCCGGAGGCCGGGATGCCTCCGGGGTGATTGTCTTCTCATGGGCTGTTCCGAAATGGACCAGCCGCCGTCACTCGGTTTTGATGGATATCTTTTTGCCTGCCGTTTCCGCCTCACCCGTCTTGGGGATGCGGATGGACAGGACGCCTTTTTTAAACGACGCTTCCGCCTTGTCCCTGTCAATGGATTCGGGCAAAGGTATTACCCGCTGAAACGAACCGTATCGCCGCTCGCTGTGCCGGTAGCCCTTTCCTTCCTCTTCCTTTTCTTCTTTCTTTTCTCCTTTGATGACAAGAGCCTCATGTGTTATGGAGACATCGATGTCGTTTTCATCCATTCCGGGAAGTTCAGCAGTAATTTCGATTTCCTTGTCCTCTTCCTTCACATCGATGCTGGGAGCGAACCGGCCCCGCCACTCGTCCATGCCATGGCCTGGAAACCTGGGGAAATCAGCGAAAAATGAATCGAACATGTCATTTATGTTCCTTTGCAGGCTCGTGACGGGATTTTCGTCCTCTCGTCGAGCGGGCACACCGAACCGTCCTCTCCCCCACGTTACAAGATCTCGAATAGTCATGGTACCGCCTCCTTTCTCCGTCTGCACTGCCGGGTCACGACCGTAGGCCGGCAAGCTTTCCACGTCGATGCGCGGCCCGTTTGCAGAATGCAATGTGTTGGTATTGTTATTTAAATGCTTTTTCTCTTTGTATAGTACAAACTAATCACTCTTCTTCACTTGTCAAGTTCCCCGGGGAACCGTTCCGGTTGACGGGCCGTGATCACGAAGGCCGGTTTGTTCTGCAGGATGATGCAAGAGAAATGCTGTATCAGAGCGGATCTGTAAGCCGAGTTCTGTTCCCCCGCCGCGTTTCGCCGCAGGGGCGGTGATCATTCATCTGGGACAGCGGTTGCCCGCCGCCTCGAGCGACACTACCCGAGAGCTTCGGACGGGCCGCCCTCAAACGCTCTCCTATTTGGTCTTGCTCCGGATGGGGTTTACCAAGCTTTCCCGGTCACCCGGGAAACTGGTGAGCTCTTACCTCACCTTTTCACCCTTACCCCGGCAGAGGCTTGAAGCCTCCCCTCGAGGCGGTATATTTTCTGTGGCACTTTCCTTAGGGTCGCCCCCAGTCGCCGTTAGCGACCATCCCGCCCTGCGGAGCTCGGACTTTCCTCCGGCCCGCCACGCGGACCAGCGATCACCCGATCTGCTCTGATACGAAATGTAGTATAGCAGTTAACGGGTGCCGGTTCAACGGAAGAACGGTCTTCTTCTGTCGGGCGTTTCCCGACGTTTAACGGGTTCGTCACGCCCTGCCTCAGCGTTCCGGCTGCGGGTCCTCGCAGTATATAATGCGGGAGCAGTGGGGGCAGAGCATGAGTTCTTCCGATTTGATGAGATCATTGAACATCTGGGGCGGTATATTCATGTGACACCCGTCGCACACTTCGTTTCTTACGGCTACAACGACCCTTCCGTTCCTGCGGCCCCTGATGAGATCGAATTTCTTTATAAAGGGCGACGCTATCCGGGACCGAAGCTCGTTCTGTTCACGGTTCTTGTCCTCGAAGCGTGAATCTATGGAGCCGAGTTCCCCATCGATCTGTTTCGTTTCCCGCCGGAAGATGTTCCGCCGCTCTTCCAGGTCGGCAGTCTCTTCGGCCACGATGCCGACCGTCCTGTCTATTTCATCCAGGAGACCGATAATGACGTCTTCTATCATGCCGTTCGCGTCGGTGATGGAGTCTATTTCTTTCAAGGTCGCTTCATATTCCTTGTTTGTTTTAACCTCGAGCAGCCGGCTTTTTGCCTTCTTGATCCGCTGTGCTCCCGCGGCGAGATCCGTTTCTCTGGCTCGATGGTCGCCGCGTAGCGACTCCAGCCGTTCCCGGGCTGATTTCAGACGGTTTTCATGGGCCGCGAGATTCTCCTCAAGTAACTCCCGCTTCCGTGGAAGTTCGTGCTTTCGAACTTCCAGGCCGGCAAGATCCGATTCGATTCTCTGGAGCTCAATCAATAAAGTAATTTGCTCTTTCAACTGACATCCCCCTTTTCCACTGACGGCGCCATAAAAAAATGCACCAGAAACTGGTGCATTTTTCAGCCATATGAAGCGGAGCATTCGCTTCCTGTGACCGTCGTCCTTCTTTCTTCCATTACACGATTCCCGCGGTTAGTTAAATGGTGGGCCCACCTGGGTTCGAACCAGGGACCTACCGGTTATGAGCCGGTGGCTCTTCCAATTGAGCTATGGGCCCCCTTAAAAAACAACTTTCTATATCTGAAAAAAGTGAAAACTACAACCTTGTTTTTTGCCTGTCAAGTTCTTTTATAGGACCGGCCGTTGAAGTCCCGCCGGGGGGTGGTGTTTTGAATTGACGGCGTCCCGGAATCACCCTATAGTGTGTTCAGTCCGATTCCGTCACAACCGACACCGTCCACCCCATTAAAGGAAATCACGACATGAAGAATGTGAAAACAGTGTTTTACTGCCGGGACTGTGGTCACCAATCCCCGAAATGGCTGGGCAAATGTCCATCCTGTGGCGTGTGGAACCGCTTCTTTGAAGAAGAGGAATCGCGGGGAGACGGCGGTGAGGGAGCATTGGCGCGGGCGTTCGGATCCACGCCGATTTCCATTGACGCCATCGAAGCCGACGGGATGGACCGGCTCGCTACCGGGATCGATGAATTCGACCGTGTTCTGGGTGGGGGGCTGGTGAAGGGGTCGGCGGTTCTCATCGGCGGTGATCCCGGAATAGGAAAATCAACGCTCCTCCTGCAGGTACTGCAGAACATCGCCGCCTCCACCGGGTGCAGGGTCCTCTACATATCGGGAGAAGAGTCCTCGCATCAGATACGGATGAGGGGATCCCGCGTGGGCGCTCTGTCACCCAATCTCATGATCCTGGTGGAGGTGTCTCTCGAAGCGATTCTCAGGCAGATCGACGCGGTACAGCCCACCGTCGTGGTTATCGATTCCATACAGACCATGCATTCCCATGCCTGTTACTCGGCGCCGGGCAGCGTGAGCCAGGTGCGAGAGACGTCTGAAAAACTGATAGTCCGATCGAAGACAACGGGGATACCGCTCTTCCTGGTGGGACACGTGACCAAGGACGGTGCCATAGCGGGGCCGAGGGTACTTGAACACATGGTGGACACGGTCCTGTATTTTGAAGGAGACTCGGGACAGGCCTTTCGTATTATCCGGGCCGTGAAGAACCGCTTCGGCCCCACCAACGAGATCGGCGTCTTCGAGATGCGGGAAGAGGGGCTCCTGGAAGTTGCCAACCCCTCGGCGCTGTTTCTTTCCGAACGGCCCGAAGGCGCCGCGGGGTCGGCTGTAACGGCGTGCATGGAGGGAACCAGGCCGATTCTCCTGGAGGTCCAGTCCCTGGTAAGCGAAAACAGCTTCGGCATTCCCCGCAGGACCACCATCGGCGTTGACCACAACCGGGTGTCCCTGCTGGCGGCTGTCCTCGACCGGGTCTGTGGTTTCCGGCTGGTCGGGTACGACATTTTCATCAACGTCGCGGGGGGCGTCAAAGTCACGGAGCCTGCCGTTGATCTGGCCGTCGTTTCGTCCCTCCTCTCGAGTTATCTCAAGCGTCCCCTGGAACCTCGAACCATCGTTTTCGGGGAGGTAGGCCTTACCGGGGAAATCAGGGGAGTGGGCCAGGTTGCCGAACGGGTACGGGAGGCGGGAAGAATGGGGTTCAGCCGCTGTATCCTTCCGAGGAGCGTTTCAGTGATGAGGCCCGCGGACAGGAAGACCGTTACAACGACGGGCCTGGGAACAATCGAGGAACTCCCGGAGCATCTTTTTGAAAAGGCGCCGTGAGATGGGGCCGCTTCGGTCCCTGTCGGCGGCGTCACAGGGCCTTCTTCCTTGACAGAGCGGCCGGGCTTTGGTAGGTGTGTCGGCTACGTGAATGTTCCCGGCACGAAAGGCGCGTTAAATCCATTGCGCGGGACGGCATGCCGTAGTAGTGTTATTCTCATCTTATCAGTCTCGATCGTCAGGGGCTGAAATGACAACAGGCACCATTCGAAGACAACCCGGGAAGGAGAGGCCATGGCTACGAAACTCTCAAAAAGCGCACGACTGGAAAGCATTCTCGAGGAGCAGGTTCTCAGGTGGCAGAAGCAGAGCGATCGAAGGAAAACCAAAGCAACTCCCAAAAAGCCGGTCATAACCGTATCCCGGCAACCGGGAATTCCGATGGAAAAACTGATGGAGAGGCTTGCGGCCGAACTGGAGCTTGATGTTTTCGACAACGAAATCATCCACGCCGTGGCCAAAAGCGTCAAGATGAGCGAGAAAGTCGTTGCCACGCTCGATGAAAAGACCAGAGGCGTTCTCGACAACTGGATACAAGTCCTCAAGTCCACACGGTATCTCCTGCCCGATACCTATATTACGCACCTGACCAAGGTTATCGGGGCCATCGCCGAACAGGGCGGGGCCATTATCATGGGTCGGGGCGCAAACCTCATACTGCCGCCGGAGAAAACCACGAGAATCCGGTTTGTGGCGCCCATGGGAGTCCGGATGGTGCATCTGTCAAAAGACGTCGAGATCTCATCCATTGACGCGGCACAGCGGATGATAGCCAAAAAGGAGGCTGAGCAGCAGGCCTATATCCGCAAGTACTTCGAAGTTGACATTGATGACCCCGTTCATTACGACCTGATAATCAACACGCACTTCATGGCCGATGAAAAAATTATTGAAATGATCAAGGCGGGCGTGAAAACAGTGGAACCGCCGAGGCGCCGCCGCTCAGACCGAAAGCCTGGAGAGTAACAGGAGAAGAGAGCAGGTTTCGACGTGAACCCCGGCGTCATGGAAAGACCAGATCTTCCATGGCCTCGCGAACGCCTGCCATGGCATTGTGCCGGGTCAGATCGAAATGAATGGGTGTTATAGATATGAATCCCTGCCGCACCGCGCAGGCATCCGACTCCATTTCGTCGGTTTCGGGAAGCAGTGTCTCTCCCGCCAGCCAGTAATATATGTTCGATCGAGGATCGAGACGGCGTTCAAACTCCTCCACCAGCCGGGCGGCACCCTGCCGTGTCACGGCGACACCCTTGATCCGGTCCCACGGAAGATTCGGTACGTTCACGTTCAGGGTGACCTTCTTCAAGAACGGTTTCTCCATTACCAGGGGGACCAGTTTTTTCATGAATCGGGCTGCTGTGGAAAAATCGGCGTGGTGGTCCCGCGTGTCGAGCGAGACGGCGATCGAAGGGATTCCCAAGACGGCTGCCTCCGTGGCGGCCGATACGGTACCTGAATACAGGACGTTAATCCCCACATTGGCGCCCACGTTAATGCCCGAAATGACGAGGTCGACGGGATTGTCGGACAGTTCCTTCACACCTATCTTGACGCAGTCCGCCGGAGTTCCCCTGATGGCATATCCGAGAAAGGAACCGCCCTTCCTGGCCCGCCTGACCATGAGCGGTCGGTATATGGTAATGGCATGTCCCACGGCGCTTTGCTCCGTTTCAGGGGCAACGATCAGGCAATCTCCAATGTCGGACAATTCTCTGCAGAGCGTACTGAGGCCTTCGGCATAAACGCCGTCGTCATTGGTTAAAAGAATTCTCATGGTTCCTCCCGGGGGTGTTTTCGGTCGTAACCGTGGGACAGCCCCGATCCCGCTATTGAATCTGTACGATCCGGCCGTCCTGGATCATCAGAATGTAGATGGTTTTCACAGCGTCACCGTTTTTTGAAAAGGATGTTTCTCCGGTAACGCCGGCGTACGTACCCATGCCGAGCAACCAGTCCCTGAGTTCCTGCCTGGACCGGACGCCGTGGTTCAGCAGGGCGTCTGCGATCATATTCGTCGAGTCGTAGGCAAGTGCCTCGATTCCATCGGCTTCCCGCCCGTAGGCCGCGTAAAAACGGTCCAGAAAATCGATTACTTCGAAAGAATGGCTTTCACGGAACAATGCATCTACAAAGATGCTTCCTTCAAGATAATCCGTTTCGCCCTGGAGCAGTTCCGGTACGTTCCATTCGCTCATGCCCAACAGGCGCACGCCGATGACATCATGGAATGCCAGCTGGGGCGCGATCAGCCGGGCCTTGAGGGATGAATCGGGAACAAAGAGGGCATCAAAATCAACTCGGGGGGGCTGATCACCACCTTTCCGCCGTTCTGAACGGACAAGGCGTCTGATGGGGTCGCTGAAATCAGTCTGCTCGTTTTCATAGGGTTCGATGCCTCCGACGGTTCCCCCCTTTTCCGCCACGCAGTACCAGAAACGGAGCATCATCTCCCGGCCGTAGGAATCATCGGGGTAGAGGATGGCAAAGCGACTGACGCCCAGATTGTTCATGGAGTACGTCACCAGCGCCTCGATCTGCAACCCCGTGGTCAGAAAATTTCTGAACACGTAATCGCCTGTGTCGGCGACGCCGTCCTTCTGTGTCAGCGTTATAATAGGAATCCCGAGCCGCTGGGCTTCCCGGGCTGCCGCGACGGCGGGAGAGCTCTCCAGAGGACCTATGACGGCGACGACTCCTTCCGTGACGGCCAGGTCTTCCACCGCCTGCCGCGTCCGGGCGGGATCACCGCCGGAATCCCTGATGAGCAGGCGTATGGGAGTTCTCCGGTCCGGGTCGAAAATTCCCGTCGCCAGGATTACCGCGTCAAGAATCCTGGTCCCGAAGGGAGCGAAGCGTCCCGTCAGCGGGAGGATGCATCCGATGGTGTAATAGTCGACTTTCATCCGTTCAGCCAGGGAACGACGGAGCGCCCGTGCGTCCTCCACCAGGGGGTGTCGTGGATAGTGTTCCAGGAACTCCTTGAGGAGAGCGTCCGCCCGGTGGGGCCGGCCCGTTTCATCATAGAGCCGGGCAAGGCGGAAGAGGGCGTAACCGGAAGGATACTCCCGTCCGGGGAGGTCCGCCCACTGTTGCAGCCGGGCCTGCTCGAAGCGGTCTTCAATGATGGCTTCGATCCTTGTTCGGGCCAGGGTGGATTCGGCCGGGCCCGGATGCCGCTTCAGCAGGGCGACATAGGTTTCAAAAGCTTCGGACCACCTGTTTTCATTCCAGAAGATATCAGCCATGAGCCGGGTGATCTCCGTCACGTTGCGGGGTTCCGTTTCCCGCGACAGAAGGTCGTCAAGAATGGTCATCGCCCGCTCATTCATTCCGTGTTTTCCGTATACCCGGGCCAGTACAACGAGAACGTCCGTCTCGTGGGGCCGGCCTTTGAAGTACCTTCCGGCCGACTCGAGAAGCTGAACGGACTCGGGCAGGCGGTCCAGTGATTCCAGAATCTCGCCCATCCTGAAATGACTCCAGGAGACGACGATGTCCGGGGGGTTCCGGTCCAGAAGCCGGCCAAAGAGGTCCAGGGCTTCATTGAGCCGACCCTCCCTGAAAGCGTCGTCCGCTTCCCTGGTGGCCCGCTGAAACCCGGAAGGGACCTGTTCAAAAGGGATTTCAGCCCGTACGGGGGGAGGAGGTGAGGGCGGCCGGGCAACGGGCAGCAGGGCGCAGGATGTGAGAAAGCCCGTGAGCAACAGCACCGCGAGCAGGCTCGGGGATATGCGGACAGACCTCATGTACATCGGCACTTACTGCCTTTCTATGCCGTCGATGTAGTGTTCGTTCTGCAGGAACCTCACCTCGACGGACTGCTTCGCGGACGCGGCTGTGCCGCATCCGTCGCCCCGGCGACTATGCCGTTCAAGAGGGCGATTAAGAGTCCCAGGATGACCGGCAGCCTGAAGGCATGGATTCTCATTGAGGACCTTGAAAAAAGTCGAAAAACATCCGATAGCGAACGGTTTTATAAAATGTTCCTCGAAGCACGGCGCGTACGTGCTGAGGAATGAGGGGTACTGTGAGGTACGCCGTACGCCCCTGTAAAACTGACATTTTACACAAAGCGGCAGCCAAAGTCGACAAAAACCCCCAAAAAACCCGAAAGCGCGGCGGCACTCCCGGGTTTTTTGATGTCCTGCGGCCCCGTCCACGGAGATCGGGCCGTCCGCTCTTGTCAATCCGTGGCCTTTACGCCGGTTATTTCACCTCTTCGAAATCGGCATCGACGACATCGTCATCGGTCCTGGCCGATTCCTGCTGCGGGCCGCCTCCGGCAGACGCTTCGGGACCGCCGGTCTGGGCTTTCGCCGAAGCCTTCGCGTACATGGCTTCGGCAAGCTTGTGAGAAGCCTGGGTCAGCTCTTCCTGGGCGGCGTTAATAGCGTCGAGATCGTCCTTTTCCAGGGATTTTTTCAGTGTCTCGATGGCCGTCTCGATGCGGGTCCTGTCAGACCCATCGACTTGGTCTCCCATGTCCTTGAGATTCTTCTCGACGCTGTAGATAAGGGCATCCGCCTGGTTTCTCGCCTCGATAAGCTCCTTTTTCTTCCGGTCTTCTTCGGCATGGGCCTCGGCGTCTTTCACCAGCTTTTCGATTTCCTCTTCAGTCAGCCCGCTCGACGAGGTTATCTTGATGCTCTGTTCCTTGCCGGTGCCGAGATCCTTGGCTGAAACGTGCACGATTCCGTTAGCGTCAATGTCAAAGGCTACCTCGATCTGTGGTATTCCGCGGGGTGCCGGGGGAATACCCGTCAGTTCGAACCTGCCCAGGGTCCTGTTATCGGCGGCCATGGGCCGTTCACCCTGGAGAACGTGAATGCTCACGGCCGGCTGGTTGTCGGCGGCCGTGGAGAATACCTGGCTCTTCTTCGTAGGTATGGTGGTGTTCTTTTCAATAAGTTTGGTCATAACGCCACCCAGGGTTTCAATACCCAGTGACAGAGGCGTTACATCCAGCAGGAGGACGTCCTTCACATCCCCCGAGAGTACCCCTGCCTGGATCGCCGCGCCTACGGCCACGACCTCGTCAGGATTGACTCCACGGTGGGGTTCCTTGCCGAAGATCTCCTTGACCTTCTGTTGAACTTTGGGCATCCGGGTCATGCCGCCCACAAGAATGACCTCATCGATTTCCTTGGCGGAGATGCCCGCGTCTTTCAGGGCCGTTCTGCAGGGTCCATCGACGCGGTCCACGAGATCCGCCACGAGCATTTCAAGTTTCGCCCTGCTGATTTTCATGTTCAGATGCTTCGGGCCCGACGCGTCGGCCGTGATGAAGGGCAGATTGATATCCGTTTCGATAGACGATGAAAGTTCCATCTTGGCCTTTTCCGCCGCTTCCTTGATACGCTGAAGGGCCATTTTATCCTTCTTGAGGTCAATGCCCTGGTCCTTCTTGAACTCGTCGGCTATATAATCGATGAGTCGCTGGTCGAAGTCCTCGCCTCCCAGGTGCGTGTCGCCGTTGGTGGACTTTACCTCGAAGACGCCGTCGCCGAGTTCGAGAATCGAAATATCGAAGGTGCCGCCGCCCAAGTCGAAAACGGCGATCTTTTCGTCTTTTTTCTTGTCCAGTCCGTAGGCGAGAGAGGCCGCGGTGGGCTCGTTTATGATCCGAAGCACATTGAGGCCTGCTATCTTGCCGGCGTCCTTCGTCGCCTGTCGCTGGGAGTCATTGAAATAAGCCGGTACCGTAATGACGGCGTCGGTGACCTTTTCTCCCAGGTAGTCCTCGGCGGTCTGCTTCATTTTCGTCAGCACCATGGATGACATTTCCGCCGGGCTGTAATTCTTCCCCCGTACCGTCAACTGGGCGTCTCCGTTGCTCGCTTCGGTGATTTTGAAGGGGCTGATGGTAATGTCATACTGCACTTCTTTCGACGAGAATTTCCTGCCGATGAGTCGTTTGATGGCGTACACCGTATTTTCGGGGTTTGTGATGGCCTGCCGCCGGGCGATTTGCCCCACGAGACGTTCATTGGTGTCGG
Source organism: Syntrophales bacterium (assembly GCA_023228425.1). Taxonomy (NCBI): domain Bacteria; kingdom Pseudomonadati; phylum Thermodesulfobacteriota; class Syntrophia; order Syntrophales; species Syntrophales bacterium. The sequence continues at coordinate 12,651 of JALOBE010000007.1, read as the reverse complement.
TAAAGGCCACCACGGACGGCGTTGTCCGGTTCCCTTCCTGGTTGGTGATGACAACGGGGTCCCCGCCCTCCATGACGGCCACGCAGGAATTCGTTGTTCCCAGGTCAATTCCTATTACTTTTCCCATAATCAGTACTCCTCCTTACGCTTCGCGATGCGTTCATGTCTCTCACGTACTATAATAATTACACCCTCCGTCCGGAGAGGATATGTCTCCCATTCCGTGTCACGCTTTGTTCTTCCTTCGGGTAACACGCTCCGGTACTTCACACCGCGGTTTTGCCCCGAAGGATACATTTTCACACAGGCACTAGCCTGTCGACTTTGCCACGGCCACCTTGGATGGCCTCAAGAGGCGCCCTTTGAGCAGGTACCCCTTTTCAAATTCCTCGACCACCAGGTTGTCCCTGGATTTTTCACTGTCCACCCGCATCATGGCTTCATGGAAATTGGGGTCGAATTCCGAGCCCAGTGCCTCGACAGCCTCGACGCCGTGTTTTGCCAGGGTACTCTTCAGCTTTTCCAGTATCATTTTCAGCCCCTCTACGAAGGACTCGAAGTCACCGGCATTGGATGCGTGGTCCAGGGCTCGTTCGAGGCTGTCCACGATGGGCAGGATGTCCTTTATGATTGCTTCATTCCCGTAGGTAAGCAGGGTCTCCCTGTCTTTCCGGACCCGTTTCTTGTAATTGTCGAAATCGGCGGCCAGGCGAAGATACTTGTCATAATGCTCTGCCGCTTCCTTCCGGGCATTCTCGGTGTCCGGTGAAACAGTATCTTCGACGGGCTGCTGCTCCTGATCCGGTCTGTGTTCTTCCGTCCCCTTCGGGGTTTCTATTGTGTCCATCTTCTCGTCGCGGTGTTCCTTATGTCGTTTTTTTCGTGTCACGGCATCGTTCACGGCGGCTTTACAAAAAGTCCGAATGCTTGATTGCGTTCCGGCCTTCGTCACTGCGGCGCACTTCACGGTACGCATCATTCCCTTTTCATCGCCTTATCCGTTGGGGCGCGTGAAGAGCTTGTAATCCACCATTTCACAGATTACGTGGGCGGCCGTTATGTGAATCTCCTGGACCCGTGGAACGCTGGTGGAAGAGACGTTCAGAGAATGCTCAACCATCCTGGCGACAGCGCCGCCGTCCTTTCCGGTGAATCCTACACATACCATGTCCAGACGTCGGGCCATTTCAAAGGCCTTGACAATGTTGGGGGAGACCCCGCTGGTCGAAAACCCCCAGGCAATATCCCCCGCGTGGCCGACGGCCCGTATCTGTTTGGAAAAAACCTCTGAAAAATCATAGTCGTTGGCAATGCTCGTCAGGATTGACGTATCCGTGCTGAGAGCGATCGCCGGCAGGGGAGGTCGCTCGATAAGAAACCTGTTGACGAATTCCGCCGCGATATGTTGCGCGTCCGCGGCGCTTCCCCCGTTCCCGAAGAGCAGGATCTTGTTGCCCTGTTTCAGCGCGCTGGTGATGACCGTCACGATCTTTACGATGCGCTGAAGGTTTTCATTGATAAAAACTTCCTTCTGATGAATACTCTCCCTGAAGCTTCGAATTATGATGTCTTCGATTTCTTCCATGAGATCCGCCCGGTTTGTTTCCTGCGTAATATATTTATCAATTTCACCATGTCAAGAACGGGGCCCCGTAAAATTCCGCCAAGGGGAGATTGGCATGCTTCACGGCGCGCTTCCCGACGGTGGGAAACCTGTATCTTTGAGGGCGGGCACCGGTTCCCCGGAAGGATTTCTTTTCAGTGGTTCCGGTGAAGGGCTGTCACAAAAAAAGAGGTCAAGAAAACGAAGCGTATCGCCTGTCACGCAACTCGGCGATCTTCCCCCGGTTCAGGCTTGAAACCTTTGAATAGTAGCCCGTGATCCTGGTCATGCCTTCCAGGTCGGCGGACCCGCACAGAGGACACGTATCCATGAGGCCCCGTGAGGTGTTTTTGCAGTCGCGGCAGGTTGAAAAATCAGGGGAGAAGGTGATGTGACGGCTTGTGGTGTTCCGGAACACCGCCGCGATAAAGCTCGCCAGCCTGTCGGCCGCCGGCCGGTTCGCGCCGAGCCACAGGTGGGAAAGGGCCTCGCCCCCGATGCAGGGGTGGAGAACTCCCTCCCGGCTGACCTTTTCAAGGGGGTCGACGGAAGCCGTGATGTCGAAACAGGTTGAATTGGTATAATAGACCTCTCCCCGGGCGATATCACCCCGGACGTATCGGCCCGCTTCGGGGGAAAAATATTTCAGGTCCAGCCGCGCGAAGCGGTGGGGGGTACTCTCCGCCGGGGACTGTTCCAGGATGAAGTTCATACCGTACTCCGACGTGAGTCTGCGGGTGATTTCCCGCATGCGCCCGACGACCTTCAACCCGAAGAGACGCGCGTCGTCTGATTCATGAAGATGGCTTCCCCGCTGGCGCTTCACCATTTCGTTGAGTCCCACGATGCCGATGAGCCAGGAGGCCCGGGGCAGAAGCAGGTAAGGCGTTCCGCCATTATCCAGCGTCAACAGCGACAGCGGGCCCTGGTCGCCATGGGAGAGCAGGCGTTCGATGCAATATTTTTTCTGTTCGTGGGCCCGGGCTGCCAGTTCCATTCGTTCTTCGAGGAGAAAAAAAAGCCGCTCCTCGTCACCGCCGGCCTTATAGGCAAGCCGCGGAAGATTTATGGACACGTTTTGAATGGCGCTGTACCGCATGTTCCAGGGATCGTCCCGGTGATTCCCTTCCAGCAGGCCGCATTCGGACAGATTCAGCGTTCCCTGACGGTCGAAGAGGAAAGAGGGGTTTCCCTTTTCGGCGGCCAGGTCAGAGGCCTGCATCAGAAACGCCTCGTGCTCGGGGCTCGAAAAAAAATCTTCCGTCAGATGGACCATGGGCCGTGGAAAGACAAAGGGCCGTCCCGAGGCGTCTCCGCGCAGGTAGACGTCGAAAAGGGACCGCAGGAACCGTCGGCTTTCGCTGTCGTAGTCTCCGTAGCATTTCCCCGTGCCGGTTCCACCGGGACCGATTGCCTCCCGGTCGCGAAGACGGGCGGGAACCTCCCATTGCAGGTGAATGTCCGTGAATATGGTCTGCCCGCCCCGCCCGACCGCCTGCTGGGCGAACTCGTAGACGAGCATCTGGGCAAGCTGCGTTATCGCGGCATCGGACATGCCCTCGAGATAGGGCGCAAAGAGAATGTTGACATCGAGCCAGCCGATGGCCCCGGAGAAATGACCCTGCAGGGCGGCCGCGAATCGTACCATGTGGGCCAGAAGTACTTCGGCATGCCTTGCCGGCGCGGCTGTCGCCAGAGAGTTGGGGAGGTTGAGGCCGAATTTTTTAATGTACTCCAGCGACTGGCACGAACAGTAAGGGCGGTCGATATAGCCCAGGTGATGGAGATGAATGTCGCCTGTCAGGTGGGCATAGCTGACTTCATCGGAAAAAACCTTCATGAGCGCGTATTCGCGCTTTATCCCCTCGGCGAAAATAAGGTTGGTTCCCTCGGGACTGTGGGGGACGTTCGCGTTTTCCTTGTTCTGATAAAGCATCAGACGGTCAACGTCCCAGAAGGGAAAGCCGAGACGGGCGTGCATTTTCGTCGCTCCCTCGAGGCCCCGTTCGAGAAGCCGGGCGTTCACCATTTCTCTGATGAGGGACGTCGTCAGCAATCCCATGGAGGACGAAGTGATCTGCTGTTCCACTTCCCTGCTTATGGATTCCGCCGTGGCAACGTCGACGTTTGTTTCGCGGATGAGAGCTTCGATTATCCTCTGGCGGTTCCAGACGGCGATATCCTCACTGGAGGTTCTGACGAACAGGGTGAGATCTGTGGTTTCACGGGTGTCCATGGTTTCATCCTCGATAAAACGGGGGCTACCGGGGTTAAATATTCGTTGAAAGGACTTCCCCCGAGGATTCGAACATATCTTCGGCGGCCCGGGACAGCGCCTCATCATAACGGTGATCCAGGGAGAAGATCCTGAAATGAACCACACGGGACGGTATGAATCGGTAGATGTCCCGCAGGGGCTCCCAGGAGGTGCTGTCCGTGGAAGGGTTGAAAATGTTGATGCGCTTGTCCCCTTCCACCATGGGATTGATGGGGCGGGGGTCCTGGGTTGCCAGGTCCACCCGGAAACGGATTTTTTTCAATGAATTCGGCAGATGCTCCCTGATTTTTCTTTCATAATCGCGGGCTCCGGGGAACTCGGCGCCCCGTTGCAGCTGTTCGACGGAAAGGTCGGCAAAAAAGGACATCTTCCATTTGACGCGCCGTGTGTAGAGCTTGTTCCACTCCCTACCGAGTCGTTTCTGTGACCGGTCCCCGGAGGACGCCCATTTCCTGGTATCGTGATACAGGCTCCACTCATCGAGTTCCCGATAACGTCCGAAATCGTCAAGGGGGTTGCAGGGAAACAGCATGTCTATGGTGTCCTTGAATATTTCCTGCAGGTGAAGGTCGAGAGCCCGGGTAGTCCGGTGATAGTACACATTGGAATAGAGGTTGAGCCTGGCCTGCAGGAACCGGCTCAGGGCCGAGGTGCCCGCCTGATGCAGCGTCAGCCCCTCGGAGGTAAAGAATGAATAGAAACAGAGCCGGTCTGTATCCACGATGTCCATGGAAAATCCAGACATGTAGGCGTCGCGGCGTACGTAATCCATATTGTCCACTGTATAAACGCCGGAAAACAGCTGGCGCAGGAGATGGAGCCACCGGGGTTCCCTTCCGTCCTTTCCTTGGGGCTTGCGGATCAGGAAGGCCACCTGCCGGGGACTGATCCTTTCTCCTTCGGCGAAGTTTCCCGCAGGACTCCGTTTGATGTTCTTGATTATTCCGCCCAGTTCCTTTTCAATGATGACCTGGCCGAGTATTTCATGGGTGAGGCCGTACTGAGCCAGAAAGTGTTCATCGAAGAAATGACCATAGGGTCCGTGTCCCACGTCATGGAGAAGACCCGCCACCCGGAGCAACTCTTCCACGCAATTGATCGACGGAACATCGGGGCAGATTTCCTGCAGGCTGGGGTACAGGTGGCGGCCGAACTCCCCGGCCCGGTGCATCGTGCCCAGGACATGCTGAAAGCGGGTGTGTTCCGCGGCGGGGAAGACCCACCGGGCGCTCTGAAGCTGGTAGATGCGACGCAGACGCTGCATCCAGGGGGAGTCGATGAGGTCCTTTTCTGTTTTTTCGGGTGTTCTGTCCGGCGTGGGTACCGTGAACCAGATATAGGTATAGATGGGGTCGGCGATAAGCGCTATTCCCTGGTAGGTTCCGGCGGTCAGGTTTGTGCTCTTCATTCTCCTGAAAAAAAATCGACCTCTCTCCCGGCGGTAGTCAGCCGACAGGATGCTCAGATGATACGTGAAAATAGTTTTTCATGATCCTCACCGGAATACAGTGAGTCGGAGCGGGGCACCATCGGAGAGCGGCAACCGTATCGATCGTGCCGGAACCATGCAGCCTGAAACGGTCCGGAATGATACTATGAATGGTGGAGATGAGGGGGGTCGAACCCCTGACCTCGGCATTGCGAACGCCGCGCTCTCCCGACTGAGCTACATCCCCACGCCGGTATCTACATGGGCGGCTATGTATCCCATAAGCCGTTCAGCTGTCAAGGGGTAGTTGGCCGCTTCCGGGTACGTTATCCCTCATCGGGCAGGACTCCCTCGCGGCGCCCCCTGTCCCGGTAGCGGTCCGCCCGTTCATGTTCTCCAAGCCGATCGCAGCAGGCGATGAGAGTAATGTAATAGAAGGGGTTTCCGGGATCGGCGGCAATGGCTTTTTCGAATTCGTCGGCCGCTTCCGTAACATACCCCTCCCGGAGCATCATGTTGGCAAGTCTGTTGTGAAAGCCGGCCCGGGAAGCGGGGTCTGCCCGGCAGGCATCTTCAAAGGCACCCCGTGCCTCGTCGATCTTGCCCTGCTTCAGCATGATTTCTCCAAGGCCGCAGTGATACAGGGGGTTTCCGGGACAGAGTTCAAGTGCCCTGTTCTGTGCTTTCTCCGCCCGCCCGTACTGCTCCGTGTCTTTATATGACATGGCGAGCCGACCGTAAAAGAGTCTGCCGTCTTCGGGTTCCAGGGCAAAGGCGGCGGCGCAGGACGATTCCGCTTCGTCGTATTGTCCGGCGGCCACGGCGGCGCAGGCTCGGTTCATGTGATAGACAGGGGCCTCGGGATCCATCTCGACGAGTCGTGAGAAAATCGCGAGAGCCCGTTCAGCCCTGCCGCTTTTCAGGCAGGCGCTTCCCAGGGTGTCCAGCAGGGCCGTGTCATCGGGGTAGATCGTCGCCGCCCGTTCGCAGAGAAGCACCAGCCGGTCATACTCACCCATTTCCCGGTACATACGAACCAGTTCGTCATAGGCGAATCCTGTGAATACCTTCCGGGCCAGTTCCTTTTCGAGAACCTGCTGAAGGCAGTGAAGAGCTTTTTCCGTATCACCGCTGTCTTTGTGGACCCAGGCTATCGAGAGAAGCAGTGAATCATCGCCGGGATTTGCGGCCAGAAGCTTTTCATATATCTTCAGGGCTTCCTCATGCCTCCCGTCGCCGGCGCAGGAATCGGCATAATCATAGAGCGTGTTGTATTCGGAGGGATCGCCCATGCTCATCTCATCGTCCATCCTTTCCGGTTTGTGCGCAGCCCGTACCGGTCCCGGCGGAAACCTGCAGGTCATTCACCGGACTGTACAGAACCGCCGACATTCCTGCAACCGAATTGTTCAGACAGAAACGACACCCTCGCGAACGGCATACTTGACCAGTTCGGAGATACTGCTTATGTTCAGTTTTTTCATTATGTTCCGACGATGGGCCTCGACGGTTTTGGGACTGATCTCCAGCCGTTTCCCCACACTGCGTGTTGACATTCCTTCGGCCAGGAGCCGGAACACTTCCCGCTCCCGGGCCGTGAGGGACCCGTAGTCATGGGTACGGGAAACCTGCAGTCCGTCCGAAGACCTGCGTACCGCCATGCCGGCGATTTTTGAACTGAGCCAGGTCCGGCCGTCCATGACCGAGCGGATGGCGCGGACCAGTTCCTCGAAGGCGCAGTCCTTGAGCAGATACCCTGAAGCGCCCGCCTCCAGCATACCGGAAACGAAGAGGGGGTGCGAGTACATCGACAGGGCGATGACTTTCAGAAGGGGGTTGTGTTGCCGGATGAGGCGTGTCGCCTCGACACCGTTCATGTCCGGCATGGATATGTCCATTATGACCACGTCCGGGTGGAGTTCCCGCGAGAGCTTGACGGCGTTCTCACCGTTTTCCGCCTCGGCGACGACCATTATGCCCGGTTCATTTTCAATAAGGGTCCGCAGGCCGTCCCGGACTATCTTGTGATCGTCGACCAACAGAATTCGTATGTCCATGGACTGTGTTCTTTCTTGAACGTCACACGCATGGGAACACGGCAGAAACGGTACGCCCCCGACGGGGCATCGACCGGACAGGCTTCGGATCGTTATCGGGTCCGAGCCTGTGCAGGCTTCATTGATAGGGAATGTATGAGGGGCTTTCAATCAGTCATATGCTGGTTTCTTCGATTTACATTGACCGATAAACCGATCGGGAAATGGATGATACGCCCGGATCAGTCGGAGTTCTCCAGGTCATCGGGGTTGTCGAATATGACCATGCGGGCCCGGGTTCCTCCGCCGGGAACGGGTCCGATGAAAAAACGCCCGCCCATGAAGCTCAATCGTTCTCGAATACTGAACAGACCGAACCCTTTGGTCCAGTCCTTGGGGGCCTTGATTACGCTCGGGTCAATGCCCACGCCGTCGTCCTCCACGACGATTTCCGTTTTGCCGGCATACTGCCGCATCGAGACCTGGACGCTTCTTGCCCCGGCGTGCTTGGTGACGTTCATGAGAAGTTCCTGGGTGCATCGGAACAGGACAAAGGCGCGATCCTTGTCCGGGGCGGCACTGTTTTTACCCTTTTTTTTGAAGGTGACCGGGAGGCCGTATTTTTCCTGGTACTGTTCCGCCAGCCATTCCAGAGCGGCCGCGAGCCCCAGAATATAGAGGATCGGCGGGCTCAGATCAAAGGTCAGTGAACGGGTGTCACGGATGAGCTGGTCCACGATAGCCACGATATTTTCCAGGGAAACGGTGATCTTCGACGACCCGGTTTCTTTCTGAAGCCCTTCCAGCTTCATCTTCGCCACTGCCATGGTCTGGCCGATCCGGTCATGAAGTTCCGTGGCGAGCTGCTGGCGCTCACGCTCCTCCGTGCGCGCCAGCTCGGAGGACATGAGACGCATGCGCCTGTAATTTTCAGACAGTTTCCGTTCAGACTCTTTTGCCTCTGTCACGTCCTGACCGACGGCAAGAGTTCCCACCCGCTCTCCGTGGCTTCCGCGAAGCGCTTTGCTGTTCCAGTTGACGATGCGCCTGGACCCATCCCGGGTAATCACCGTGTTGGTCCCCTCCACCCGTGTTTCGCTGATCATGGCCCGGGCGGTGTCTTTCCTGAAGAGACGATCCTTTTCATCGGTGAAAATCTCGGCCCATTCCTTTCCCCTGACTTCGTCAAGAGTATAGCCCAGCAGGTCTTCCGTGTAGGGGTTGAACCGGACAATTCTTCCCCGGGTGTCGAGAACGAGTACCAGTGCCTGGGCGGTCTCTATGAGACTTTCGGCGAAGTCCCGCTCCCGTACGAGGGCCGCCTCGGCTTTTTTCCGTTCCGTCACGTCCTCGAAAACGACCACGGCCTTGCGGATGTTGTCCGGAGCCGCCATTTTGGACGCCGTGAGGGCACAGATGATTTCCTGCCCGTCAGACCGCCGGCACGGAACTTCATCGAGATGCATCTTGCTCAGTTCGGTGTCACCGTAAAATCTGTTCCCCGTCTCCCTGAAATCACTGTATCGGCGGTAGAGAACCTTGCTGCTCTGTCCGATAAGATCCTGAGGTTCCCAACCGAAGACGTCGTGAACGGCATTGTTGGCGAAAATGATCTTTCGGTTTTCCATGCCGATCACGGCATGGGGGATCGTGTCCAGGATCGACGATTCAAGCGCTTCAAGATTCTCGAGTTTTTCCTGGGCTTCCCGGAGTTCCGTCACGTCCATGCCGCTTCCCATGATGGCCGGACGCTTGTTGAAAAGAATGGGCGTTACCGTCCCCATGACGCGGCGGATATCACCGGACTTCGTGACGACTCTGAACTCATAGGGAGATGCCCGTTCACCCCGGAGCATCCGAACCGCCTGGTCCCTGAGGTTTTTCCTGTCGCGAGGATGAACGACGAACATGCCTTTCTTTCCCAGAAGTTCGCTCCTGTCGTATCCCGTGAACTCCTCGAGCAGCGAGTTCACGAAACACAGGCGGCCATCCTGGACAATATATACGCCGGTTTGAATCTTGTCCGAGATTGTTCGGTAGAGATCATCGGCACGGCTCCGCTCCGCCATATCCCGGAAGGAGGCGACTCTGATTACCCTGCCGTCGACAGTAATGTTTTTGCTTCGAACTTCAAAGGGGTGCCCGGATCCGTCCTTGTGAAGGATCAATACCTCGTAAGGACCTTCATAGCCGCTATTCGTGTGGTCGCGAATCAGGTCGCGTAGCCCGGGCGCCACAAGACTCAGAACGTCGGTTCCCGCGAGTTCGTCCGGACTGTAACCGGTCATTTTTGCGAATGACTGCGTGGCGTCGATGATTTTTCCATCGGAATGCACCAGGATTCCATCAAAGGAAACCATGCTGAGCTGCTCCGGATTGCGCCGTCCGGCATTCCGGCCGTCTTTCCGGAGCTTTTCTTTTTCAGCCATGAACAAGCTCTCCTGTTTTGTCCACAGATCGAATGCGGAGGGGAGTGGTCGTAACGATACTTTTATACACAGAGGACGGTGAAATGGCAAGCCGTTCATGCCCTGTAGTTTTTTTGCCTTTATTCTGTCAGAACAAGAGGGTACAATCATCGAACAGGAAGATGCCTTGACGGCGGAACTATCGTTTTGCGACGCGCCGTGCCAAGGTTCGAGATGTGGACGGATAGCTGAAAAGGGAGGTCTTATGTAATGAACACCGTGCAATCTCTCGATGAAATGTTGGCTTTGGCCTACAACCACGTGGGGGTATGTCTCTCGATTTACATGCCCACCCACAGGAAGGGTCCCGACACGCAACAAAACTCGATTCGTTTCAAGAATCTTCTCCGCGAAGCGGAAAACCAGCTCGTGCAGAGCGATCTGAGGCCCTCTGAAATCAGGGAGCTTCTTGCCCCGGCCCAGGAGCTGCTGAATAATGAGCTTTTCTGGCGGAGTCAGCTGGAAGGGTTTGTACTCTTTCTTTCGCCGGACTCTTTCCATTCCTTCAAAACGCCGGTCACCCTCGAGGAACGGGTAGTGGTTTCCGATCGCTTTCACCTGAAGCCCCTCATCGGAATGATGGCCCGTGACACGAATTTCCTGATTCTCGCCATAAGCCAGAGCAATGTCCGCCTGTTTGAATGCACGTGCTGGAAAAACCGGGAAGTGTCGCTCAACGGCATTCCCCAGAGCCTGACGGAGGCGCTGGATCTGGATGATTTCGAAAAACGGCTTCAGCTTCATACGGGTTCGGAGAACACCAAGATGAAGGTGCTCAAGTTTTTTCAACAGGTTGATCGGGGGCTCCAGGATATACTGAGAGACAGGCGGGATCCTCTTATCTTCGCGGGCGTGGAATACCTGTTTCCCATATATCGCGAGGCGAACACCTACCAGTACCTGCTGGCAGGGCTTATACCCGGGAGCCCTGAGGGGCTGACCGGGGATGACCTCCGCCGGATGGCCCTTCCCCTGATCGGTGACATCCTGAAAGCCAAGGAACGGGAATCGCTGGACTTGTACAGAAAAAGCGCCGGGACGGGCCTGGCGTCCCGGGACATTCGCGAGATTGTCCAGGCGGCCTCGCACGGAAGGGTGGGGACGCTTTTTGCCGCCCGGGACATCGAGCAGTGGGGTGTCTATAACAGCGACACCGGCGACGTCGTCCTTTCCGATCCGCCGGCTCCCTCTTCATGGGATCTTGTGGATCACGCGGCGATCAACGCGTTGTTTAACGGCGGGACCGTCTATGTTCTCGATTCCTCCGAAATACCCGGAGGCGGATCCATGGCCGCCGTGTTCAGATACTAGCGCTAGCGCCCTGTCAAAGCCGTCAATTCCGGAGAGGGGAGCGTTTCCTGCACCAATGTCGATTCGGTCTCCTTCTCCGGTTTTGCCGGCGCGTCCATACTCAACGATGCCCGCTTACGGCACGTTAGTTGTATGATGCAGGCCGCCGGAGGCAGGCCGGGGCGCTTTTCAGGAGGACGTCACGGATCAGAACCTGCCGCCCGGGATACCGGGCCATGCAGTCCGGGGGGACTCAAAAGCCTGATACGGTGCTCGTGCCGAACACCTTTCGGAGAAAAACCCGGTTCGCGCCGGGTTCCCCGTTCGGGGGTTGCATTTCCGCTGTTCTTCGTGATATTCACCATCCCTGCCGCTGCCGCATCGGTGGTTGGTGTTTTTCACGCACCCGGAATCAGACGAGATGGAGAAGTGATACTATGGATGCACGGGAGATACCTTTTCAGGACCTGAACGCTCCGGCGTTCATCGAGCAAAAGGTGGCGGAAATCGCCTCCGCCGTCGGGTCTGGAACGGCCGTCAACGCGCTGTCAGGCGGCGTCGATTCGGCGGTGGTCACCATGCTGGCCCATAAAGCCCTGGGGGATCGCCTCAAGTCCTACTTTATCGACAGCGGGCTCATGCGCAAGGATGAGCCGGAGCTGATCCGCCGATGGTTCGCTGAGCTGGGTATTACCGTTGAAATCGTCGATGCCGCCGAGGCATTCTTCGCGGCCCTCAAGGGTAAGACCGATCCGGAGGAGAAGCGCGAGGCTATAACGGAAATATTCTACAAGCATGTTTTCGGGAAGCTCGTCAGGGAAAGCGGGTCCCGACACCTCCTGCAGGGGACAAATTACACCGACGTGGAGGAGACGGTAGCCGGGATCAAGCGACAGCACAACATCCTGGAACAGCTTGGAATAGATCCGGAAGAACGCTATGGCTACAAAGTTCTTGAACCTCTCATCCAGTTGAGAAAACCGGCCATTCGAATCGTCGGGAAGGCAGCGGGCCTCAACCCCCGGATCTATCTCCGCCCCCCCTTTCCGGGGCCGGCTCTGGCGACGCGGATTATCGGCGAGGTTACGCCCGAACGGGTCGCCATGGTAAGAACCGCCACCGGCATACTTGAAAAACAGCTGGCCTCCACCACGGCCTTTCAGTATCTTGCCGTTCTCCATGAAGACCGTGTGACGGGAGTCCGGAACGGAAAACGCGATTACGGCTGCCAGATCGAACTGCGCTGCTGGGAAAGCGAGGACGCCAAAACCGCCTCGCCCACCAGACTTCCCTACGAAATCCTCGAAGAGATTGCCGAGGAGATAACCTCCACGATACCCGGCGTCGTCAGTGTGACCTACAACATCACGAGAAAGCCGCCATCCACCATCGAGGCACTCTGATTCGCAGGATCCGACGGGAAGCCGGCCCTCCGGCTGAACGAACGTTCCCGCGCTCGGGAGACGTCTCCGGAGTCATCGATCCCTTTTTGAAGCCGACATGAGTGCCATGGTCTACACACAGCAAGACAAGGCATCGGCTGCCCG
>JALOBE010000006.1:110000-111531 GCA_023228425.1 Syntrophales bacterium | reverse complement strand
CACGCCTGATAAGCGTGAGGTCGGTAGTTCAAATCTACCTAGGCCCACCAAGGGGGTGTAGCTCAGTTGGGAGAGCGCCTGCTTTGCACGCAGGAGGTCATCGGTTCGATCCCGTTCACCTCCACCAGGTATTTCTGGTTGAGGTGATGAGCGACCGCTCCTTGCTCCTGAAACGAGTGCTGGAACGAGTGATTGACGTGCCATGCGGGTAGTATGGCACATCAATCATCGGTTTCAGACCGATGGGTTTCGATACGTTCTTTGACAATTGCATATTGTATAGATTCCAAAACAAAAGCTGAGCATTCATTTAAGTTTCAAAGTTTATGGCCAAGCTAGTAAGGGCGTATGGTGGATGCCTTGGCACCAGGAGGCGATGAAAGACGTGGCAGGCTGCGATAAGCCTTGGGGAGCCGCCGAACAGGCTTAGATCCAGGGATTTCTGAATGGGGGAACCCGGTCCGTGTCATGACGGATCATCTGTTGCTGAATACATAGGCTGCAGAGGCGAACGAGGGGAACTGAAACATCTAAGTACCCTCAGGAAAAGAAAACAAAAGTGATTCCCGCAGTAGCGGCGAGCGAACCGGGAACAGCCAAAACCGGATATGCGTGATAGCCCGAAAGCGTTGTATGTCCGGGGTTGTGGGGCCTTATCGGAGAAGGTTTCGGACTTCTCGGAAAGTTACAAATCTTATTCATAGCTGAACACTCTGGAACGTGTGACCACAGAGGGTGACAGTCCCGTAAGCGAAATGGATAAGACTTTCCGGATAAGGTTCCCGAGTAGCACGGGGCACGTGAAACCCCGTGTGAATCCAGGAGGACCATCTCCTAAGGCTAAATACTACCTGGTGACCGATAGTGAACAAGTACCGTGAGGGAAAGGTGAAAAGTACTCCGGGAGGAGAGTGAAATAGTACCTGAAACCGTATGCCTACAAACTGTGGAAGGACTATGATTGCTGTTTCGGCAGCAATCAGTCTGACTGCGTGCCTTTTGCATAATGAGTCAGCGAGTTACTCCGTGTAGCAAGGTTAAGCCGTCAGGTGGAGCCGTAGCGAAAGCGAGTCTTAACAGGGCGATTGAGTTGCATTGAGTAGACCCGAAACCAAGTGATCTATCCATGGCCAGGGTGAAGTCTCGGTAACACGGGATGAAGGCCCGAACCGGTGTAGGTTGAAAACTGCTCGGATGAGCTGTGGATAGGGGTGAAAGGCCAATCAAACTTGGAAATAGCTGGTTCTCCCCGAAATATATTTTGGTATAGCCTTGTAATGTAAGTATTGGAGGTAGAGCACTGAATGGACTAGGGGTCCCACCAGATTACCAAACCCAATCAAACTCCGAATGCCAATAACTGTAATTACAGGAGTCAGACTACGGGTGAAAAGGTCCGTGGTCGAGAGGGAAAGAGCCCAGACCGCCAGCTAAGGTCCCTTATACATGCTAAGTGTAGAAGGAGGTGGAAACGTATAGACAACCAGGAGGTTGGCTTAGAAGCAGCCACCCTTTAAAGAAAGCGTAATAG
>JALOBE010000006.1:0-107500 GCA_023228425.1 Syntrophales bacterium | reverse complement strand
AACGGCTGTGTGTCCTGGATGTTCGACAGAAAAGGAAGCATCATCGTCTCAAAGGAGGCGGCTGGTGAAGACACTCTCATGGAAATCGTCCTGGAAGCCGGTGCCGAGGATGTGAGGGACCAGGGAGATGAGTTCGAAGTCGTTACCGCGCCGGAGGACTTCGAGGAGGTGAAGGGGGCCCTCGACGCGGCGGACATAGCCTGTCTCACAGCCGAGATAGCCATGATACCCCAGACAACGGTTCCCCTGGATGAGCAGAAAGCGGGCCAGATGCTCAAGCTTCTGGAAAGAATGGAAGACAACGATGACGTTCAGCATATCTACGCCAACTTTGATATTCCTGATGACGTGATGGAACGGTTAAGTTGACCGGTTCTTAGAGCGCCGCAAAGAACCCGAAAGAAAGGACCGGCAGGATGGTTATTCTCGGCATAGACCCGGGTACGCGGGTCACGGGATACGGTATCCTGGAGAAGACGCCGGCAGGACTGACTCACATCGGTCATGGAGAAATCAAACCGCCCCACAAAAAAATCCTCTCGGTCGCGCTGAACGATGTCTTTGAAAGTCTCATGGCCCTGGTTTCAGCACACCAGCCGGACGCCCTGGTTATAGAGACCATTTTTTACGGGAAAAACGTCAAGAGCCTGATCAGGCAGGGTCACCTCCGGGGTATTGCCCTGCTGGTAGGACCCCTGAACGGTCTTCCCGTTTACGAATACAGTCCCCTGGAAATCAAGCAGGCCGTCGTCGGCTACGGGCGGGCGGAAAAACACCAGGTTCAGCAGATGGTGACACGCCTCCTCGGACTGGACTCACCTCCCCCGCCGGACGCTTCGGACGCCCTGGCCATGGCGATATGCCACGCCCATTCAATGAGAAAGGATCAGACATAAATGATAGCGGCACTGCGAGGTGTACTGTCCTACAAATCGACCCGGCATGTTATCGTCGACGTCCAGGGCATCGGATACCACGTCTTTGTCCCCCTGAGCACCTTCTACCTGCTGCCCGAGGTGGGAACAACCGTTTCCCTGGCCATCCACACCCACGTCCGGGAGGACTCGATCAGCCTCTTCGGATTCCATTCGGCGGACGAAAAAGCGATTTTTCAGCGCATGATCACCGTGAGCGGCATCGGCCCCCGGCTGGCTCTCAACATACTCTCCGGCATAACCCCCGATGAACTCACCGGGGCCATCATGGCCGAAGACATGGGCAGGCTCGTGACCATACCCGGCATCGGGCGGAAAATGGCGGAGCGGCTCATATTCGAGCTCAGGGAAAAACTGGTGGCCTCCGGTATCGATACCGAAAGACACCGTTCGGAGGAGGAATCCCTCATGGAGGACGCCCTTTCGGCCCTGATGAACCTGGGCTACAAGGAAAGCATCGCCAAAAAAGCCATTGACCGGGCTTCCAAAGAGTGCAAGGATCAGGTTTCCCTTGAAGTGATCTTAACAGAATCACTGAAAGTGTTATCGAAATGAATGAAGGCGCCCCTTCCATGGAAAGAACCATTGTCACCCCCCTGCCCTCATCAGGTGAAGAGGGCTTTGAACACACGATCCGCCCCCGGTTGTTGAATGAATACATCGGCCAGGCCACAGTAAAGGAGAACCTTTCAATATTTATCGAGGCGGCGCGGGGACGGGGCGAAGCCCTCGACCACGTCCTGCTCTACGGACCGCCGGGGCTCGGGAAAACCACTCTGGCACACATCATGGGAAAAGAGATGGCTGTTGACATCAAGGTTACCTCCGGTCCCGTCATCGAACGCCCGGGAGACCTGGCGGCCATGCTCACCAACCTGAACTCCCATGATATCCTGTTTATCGATGAAATTCACCGGCTCTCCCACGTGGTCGAAGAGGTGCTCTACCCCGCCATGGAGGATTACTACATCGACATCCTCATCGGCCAGGGTCCCTCGGCACGCTCGGTGAAACTCGACGTTCCCCGGTTCACACTGGTGGGAGCCACCACCCGGGCAGGTCTCCTCACCTCCCCCCTGAGGGACCGCTTCGGCATGACCTTCAGGCTTCAATTCTACACAGAAGATGATCTCGCGACCATCATCGCCCGGTCATCCCACATCCTTTCAATCGAGACGGATCCTTCAGGCGCGCGGGAAATCGCCAGACGATCCCGGGGAACCCCACGAATTGCGAACCGTCTGCTCCGCAGGGTCCGTGATTTTGCCCAGGTCAGGGCTGACGGGGTCATCACGGAAACTGTGGCCAGGGAAGCCCTGCGAATGCTGGAAGTGGATCACCGCGGCTTCGATCTTATGGATCGTACCATACTTCTCACGGTCATCGACAAGTTCAGCGGCGGCCCCGTGGGCATCGACAGCCTCGCCGCCGCCATCGGTGAGGAAAAAAACACCATCGAAGACGTTTACGAGCCCTTTCTGATCCAGGAGGGATATCTGCACCGAACCGCCCGGGGCAGGGTGGCCACCAGGACCGCCTATGAGCATTTCGGCCGGGTCTGGAAGACCCGGGATCCCCAGGAACAACTGTTGTGACCCCCGGGAAGACACCCGCAAAACCCCATGAAGATACTGCTTCACATATGCTGCGCTCCCTGCGCCATATATCCCCTCCGGAAACTGCGACTGGACGGGCACCAGGTAACGGGTTACTTTGACAACCCAAACATTCATCCTCTCCAGGAGTACCTGAAACGCCTGGATACGCTCATCGAATACGCCGAACAGGAAGGAATGCCCCTGATCCGGGCTGATGAATATGATCCGGAAGCCTTCATGAGGGCCGTTACCTTCAGGGAACACAACCGGTGCGGTGCCTGCTACCACCTGCGCATGAGCCGGACCGCCCGAACGGCTCGCCGGGAAGGTTTTGAAGGCTTCACCTCAACCCTGTTTTACAGCGTGTACCAGGATCACGATCTTATGAAAGACATAGCCGAGGGCTGCGCAAGGAAAGAGGGCCTGTGTCTGGCCTGTCACGATTTCAGGGAAGGATGGAGAGAGGGCGTGTCCCTTTCCCGGAAGATGGGCATGTACCGCCAGCGGTACTGCGGCTGCCTGTACAGCGAGAAGGAACGGTATCTTCAGGAACGCGCGCGCCGGAGGGAATCGAAGGCAAAGACCGGGCCGTGATGTGGTCTTTTCGACACATTTCACCGGAGAAACCCCCTGAAGACGACACAGGGCCTGCCGGCACGTCCCGGCAGCATTCATGTAATATCAGTCAGTTAGAAGCAAACGGGCTGTGGCATCATAGTTGCATTAAGTAGTGAACACAACCAGCAACAGACAGAACAGCACGGGAGGAGTACTTCGTCGGATGCAAAAAACAGTTGCCCGGGACATAACCTGCAGAAGCGTCGGGCTTCATTCCGGAAGAAAGGTACGGATGAAGGTCAGACCCGCCGATGTCGATACAGGTATCGTTTTCTTAAGAACGGACCTGAGGAAGGACAACCGCATCAAGGCAACACCCTCGAATGTCTCTGAAACGACACTGGCAACAACGCTGGGGCTTAACGGAATCCGGGTGTCGACGGTTGAACACCTGCTCTCCGCCCTGTATGGCCTGGGTATCGACAACGCCGTCGTCGAAACGGATTCTTTTGAAATACCCATCATGGACGGGAGCGCGGCGCCGTTCATGTCTTTCCTGAAGGACGGGGGCATCGAAGAACAGGGGAAACAGAAGCAGTTCATCATCATCAAGAAACCGCTGTCGGTGACGGATGGAACGGGCAGTGTGTCAATACAGCCCTCCCCCCATTTTGAAATTACCTGCCATATCGATTTCAATCATCCCGCCGTGGGGAGACAGTCGCACCACATCGTGTTCTCCCTGAAAACATATGAAGAAACGATCGCTCCCGCCAGGACCTTCGGATTTCTCCACGAAGTTGAATACCTCCAGGCAAAGGGCCTGGCCCTTGGAGGTTCCCTCAAAAACGCCATCGTTCTCAACGGAACGAAAGTGATCAACAAGGAAGGGCTTCGTTTCCCCGATGAATTCGTCAAACACAAAATACTTGACATCATAGGAGACCTGTCGCTCCTGGGCGTACCGATTCGGGGGCACATCACGGCCCACCGGTCCGGCCACAAGCTTAACAACTTGCTTCTTCGGGAGCTTCTCAGGCGTCCTGACTGCTGGGAACCCGGGCTCCCCCTCTCCTCCCCCGTCGAAGCCTTCCGCGACGACGACGAAATGGCTGCTGTTTCTCTCCAAGTCTAAATAATTCTTGCTTTTTTAAAGCCCCTCTCTTAAAATTACGGATTCCGTAAGGAATTCGGACAGGCTTTTATCCGGCGGAGTCCGTGACGGATATGCCCGCCAAATGACCGACCGGAATGACGCTTACAAAAGAGAGCACCCATGGTTCGCCAACACGGTCCGGCTCCCCTCATCAGGCAGGTTTTCCCCATGCTCCTACTGGCGGTTGTGACCTTGTCACTCATGGCGCCCGGACAGGCCGGCGCCCGGGATGCCGCCATCAGGGATCTCTTTGTCACCAACACTGAAGACGAGGTCCTGCTGTACTTCAGGGTAAGCAACACCTTTACGTCGGCGATGGAGGAGGCCGTTCTCGCCGGCATAACGACGACCTTTATATTTACCATCGAACTGTATCAGCACCGGGGCATCCGGTACGACCGAAAAGAGACAACCATAGAGGTCCGGCACTCCCTGAAATACGACAGCATCAAGAAAACGTTCTATCTCTCCCATTCATACCTGCCCGGAGAACCCCGCCAGTTCCCGGAACTGGAAATGATCAGGGCCCAGCGGGCCATGGCTGACGTGAGCGGTCTGCCCATAGTCCGACTGGACAGGCTGGTGCGCGGCCAACCCTACTACGTGAGGGTCAGGGCGAGACTCGACAAAGCGGCGCTGCCGCAGGACGTAAGAACCACCATGCTGTTCTTCTCCCTGTGGTACTTTGAAACCGACTGGGCACGCCAGGACTTTGTCTACTGACAGGACCATCATGAACACGACGTTACAGGACAGACAGGAGCTGAAACGGCGGCGCAGGGAACGGGTTATCATCGTCATAACCATACTGCTCGTCCTGGGGCTCACGTTCCTCGAAAGCCGCCTGGTGGGGTCCGACACCCCCCTGCCCTTTTCGGGCGAGGTGCTGATTTTCGGCCTCATCAACGTTAACCTGATTCTCATCATTCTTCTCGTCTTCCTCATCGTCAGGAACCTGGTCAAGCTCATCTTCGAACGGCGTCGGGGGGTTCTGGGTTCCAAGTTGCGCAGCAAACTGGTGGCGGCCTTCGTCAGTCTCTCGCTGATACCCACAATCGTTTTGTTTCTGGTTTCCATTCAGTTTCTCTCCTACAGCATCGACAACTGGTTCAACCTGAAGATCGGCTCAGCCCTGGACTCATCCCTGTCCATAGGACAGACCTATTACCAGACGCATGGTGAAGAAACCCTGAACCTGGCGAAGAGAATCGGCTACGAAATAACCGCCGGAAGACTGTATGAACGGGACATGGCGGACCAGCTGGAACAGTTCCTGAAAGAACGACAGTCAGCCCTTGGACGGGGCCTCCTGGAAGTCACCTTCGATAATCGCGAGGAACGATACATTCTTCGCGACCCCGCCCACCCGGACGTCAATCCCCCGAAACTCACGGAGCAGATGGTGGACGACCTGTATCGGGGGCACGAGCTTTCCCTGGTCCAGAGTCTCGGCATCGGAGACCTGGTAAGCGGAATCGTCCCGCTTTACATCAACTTCGAACTCACCGATGTCATCGGTGTGGCCGCGGTGAGCTACATCGTACCGGGAGACCTCGCCGGAAAACTCTCGGAAATCTCGAAAACATCGGAAGAATATCGACAATTCAACCTGCTCAAGAACCCCATCAAATGGAGCTTCATTATCACTCTGTCCATCGTTACCCTGCTCATCATTTTTTCCGCCACCTGGTTCGGCCTCTTTCTTGCCAAGGGAATCACCGTCCCCATCCAGGACCTCGCGGAGGCCACGGACGAAATATCGCGGGGAAATCTCGACTATCATATCGACGTTCTCGCCGACGACGAAATCGGTGTGCTGGTCGATTCCTTCAATCGAATGACGGAGGATCTGAAAAACAGCAGTGACGAGTTGAAAAAGGCCAATATCGTCCTCGACGAGCGCCGTCACTACATGGAAACGGTTCTCAAAAACGTCTCCGCCGGAGTCATATCACTGGACAGGGAAGGTGTGATCACCACCGTCAACCGGGCCGCCGAAATCATGCTCGATATCACCGCCGATGGAGCGCTCAATACCACCTTCGACCGGGCACTCGCCGCCGAACACGCGGACATGATCTCCCGGATACGGAAAGAGATGGACGAGCGTGACTCTGATTTTCTGGAAAAACAGGCACAGATCGTGGTGAGAAACACCGTTCTGACACTCCTCATTTCCATCACAACCCTTCGGGACGATCAGAACCACTCCATGGGCATGGTCGTTGTTTTCGAGGACATTTCGCAACTTCAGAAAGCGGAACGCATCTCCGCCTGGCGCGAAGTTGCCCGGCGGATCGCCCACGAAATCAAGAACCCTCTCACGCCGGTCAAGCTTTCTGCGGAACGGCTTCAGAAAAAATACGGCAACAAGATGGAAGGGGAAGAAAAGGCCGTCTTCAGCGAGTGTACCCAGGCAATCGTCAATCAGGTAGATACGCTCAAGAACCTGGTGGACGAGTTTTCAAAATTTGCCCGGCTGCCTATCTCGAATCCCGCCCCCCATGACATTAACCAGACCATAGCCGAGCCCGTTCTGCTCTTCCAGGATGCCCACAAGACCATTGATTTCGAATATACCAGGGAGGAGGGACTGCCTCTGGTCATGATCGACGAGGAGCAAATCAGACGGGTCATGGTCAACCTCCTTGACAACGCCGTTACCGCCCTCGCCTCGAATTCGGAAAAGGGCCGGATCGAGATATCCACGTCCATCAACCCGGAAAACCGGAACGTGCGCGTCGAGGTTCGGGACAATGGCGCGGGTATCGAACCAAAGGATAGAGTCAAGCTCTTCGAACCTTATTTTTCGACAAAAAAATCCGGCATGGGCCTGGGACTGACTATCGTCAGCTCCATCATAAGCGACCACAGGGGCGTTGTGGGCATACAAGACAATTCACCCCGGGGTACCGTCATTTTTTTCGAAATACCCCGGGCAGAGGACTGGAATCATGAACAGAACGGTACTGATCGTCGATGACGAAGAAAGCATCCTCCTGTCGCTGAAGGGCATCCTCCAGGACGAGGGATACGAGGTTATTACGGCGGAAAGCGGCGAGGAGTGCCTCGATCTGGTGGAGCAGGAACTCCCCGACCTGGTTCTTCTCGACATCTGGCTGCCGGGAATCGACGGTATTGAAACACTGAAACAGATCAAATCGAAATTTCCGGCTATTCCCGTCGTTATTATTTCCGGCCACGGAACCGTTGAGTCGGCAGTGAAGGCCACCAAACTGGGCGCCTTCGACTTCATAGAAAAGCCCCTTTCATTGGAAAAGGTCGTACTCATCACCAGCCATGCCATCGAACAGGGACGGCTCGCGGAAGAAAACCGCCTCCTGAAGGAACGCATCCGCCGGGATTACGAACTACACGGCGAAAGTGCCGTTATTCGTGATTTGAAGGAAATGATCGAGATCATCGCTCCCACCAACGCCTGGATACTCATCATGGGAGAAAACGGCACCGGCAAAGAACTGGTAGCCCGGACCATACACACCTGCAGCCGCCGGGCGGCAAAACCGTTCGTCGAGATTAACTGCGCCGCTATACCGGAAGAACTGATCGAGAGCGAACTCTTCGGACATGAAAAAGGCTCTTTTACGGGAGCCACGGCAAAGAAAAGAGGAAAGTTCGACATTGCCAACGAAGGAACGCTCTTTCTCGACGAGGTCGCCGACATGAGCCTCAAGGCCCAGGCAAAAATACTCCGGATTCTCCAGGAAAAAAAATTCCAGCGGGTGGGCGGAACAAAGATTATCGAAACGGACGTTCGGGTCCTTGCGGCAACCAACAAGGAGCTGGAAAAAGAAATGGAAGAGGGACGCTTCAGGCAGGATCTCTTTTACCGGCTCAACGTCATACCCCTTCACGTGCCTCCCCTGAGAGACAGGAAGGAAGATATCCCCCTTCTGGCGGAACATTTCATGAGTGAGTTCGCCCTCAAGGAGGGAAAGCCGCTGAAGGGTATCGAAGACAAGGCCCTCGAAGTACTCATGACCCACGACTGGCCCGGTAATGTAAGGGAATTGAAGAATATCATCGAACGATTGGTGATACTGTCGCGCTCCGACCTTATCACCGTCGAGGATATACCCCCCCTGCTCCGGTCGACGGACCCGTCAAAATTAGTGACGGGTACCGCCTTTTCAGACACCTTCAAAAAGGCGAAAAAAATCTTCGAGAAAGCTTACATAGCAAGAAAATTGTCTGAATACGACTGGAACATTTCAAAGACCGCGGAAGCAATCGGGCTGGAACGAAGCAATCTCCACCGAAAAATCAAGCACTACGGTCTTGAAGAAAAAAGACGCGGGCATTCGGCCGAATAGGGCATCCTACTGCAGGATGGCCCCGATTTTGTCATGGATCCGCTGCGAGGCCGTCCTGTCGCCGATCAGACCCACCCTCACGGACACATTGGTCAGCTCCCGGGCCTTGTAGGTGATCGTAACACGAACTTTCTCGCTGTCTATGATTCCTTCGATTCGTCCCTTGCCGATTTCCTTTTCGGGAATCACATCGATGCCCCGCATGTCCGCAAAAACTCGCTCTGTGGCGTTCCACACCTGCTCGAACTGATACGGATAATCCGTTTTGAGCTCACCCTGGACGTACACGTACGTACCGGCTCCTGCCGTAACGGCGGCACCTCCGATAACGAGCGGCGCGCACCCCGCCGACCCCAGCATCAGCAGGGCGGCAACAACATACATCACTGAATTTTTACGACGCTTCATGGGACACTCCCTTCGACTGAAATGACAGGAACGGCATTGGTGTAGTGTATAATTGATATGACGCTCTTTGTCCAGCCATGATGATAATTTTTCTTGCGCTCCGGGACCCCCTGCCGATAGTATGTGAACCCGGATGTGTGATTGTCACGCTCCCCCTGGAAGAAA
Source organism: Syntrophales bacterium (assembly GCA_023228425.1). Lineage (NCBI taxonomy): Bacteria > Pseudomonadati > Thermodesulfobacteriota > Syntrophia > Syntrophales > Syntrophales bacterium. The sequence goes on along the minus strand of JALOBE010000006.1, from coordinate 98,346 downwards.
GGTCGCTCCTATGGCTCCTGTCACAATTGTACGCGGGGTCGCGCTGGGTATCATGCTCCTGGTCCTGGCGACGGGCACGGCATCGGCCGCTGCCTTTCGGGCCGAAACGGCCCTGGGTCCCGTCGCGATCAGTTCTCACTGCCGCTCCTTTACCCAAGGTGAAGCGGTTCTGATCCGTTTGTCTTCTCCGGCCTTCTCGTCGGCCGTCGCCCGTTTCGACGGTACCGCCCATCGGTTTACCCCCCTTGGAACAGAGGGGACCTTCGGTGTTCTTCTTCCCCTTGACCTTGACCTGGAGCCCCGGGATTACCACCTCGAGGTTTCCCTGTCCTTTCACGACGGATCCGAGCTTCGGGCACCCCTTACGCTGTCCCTTGAGGGGGGAGTCTTTCCGTCAACGACGCTCAGCGTGGATCCGCGGTTCGTATCCCCGTCGCCGGAAGAACTGGAGAGAATACGGGAGGAGCGGGCCCTCCTCGACGAACTCTATGCCCGGGGGACGGCGGAATGGCTTGGTGACGGAAACTTCTCCAGGCCCCTGGCGGGATCCGTGAGCAGTCCCTTCGGCGTCAGACGCATCTTCAATGAAACCGTTCAGTCGCGCCATCGGGGGGTTGACCTTCGATCTCCCCCGGGAACGCCGGTCCTGGCAGCCAACGCGGGCAACGTCCTGCTCGCCCGGTCCCTGTTTTATGCCGGGAACATCGTCATCATCGATCACGGCATGGACCTTTTCACTCTTTACTGCCATCTTTCGGATATAACCGTCGCGGAAGGGGAATTCATCGGCAAGGAAACTCCAGTCGGAACCGTGGGGGCCACGGGACGGGTCACGGGACCCCATCTGCACTGGGGCGCCAGGATCGTCGGCGTCAACGTGGATCCCTTGTCGCTCCTGCACCTGCCATTCGAGCGTCCTTTTCAGATATCGGCGGAATAGGGTACGATACCGTCGAAACAGGCCAGGCAGAGATTCCCCCGCTCCGTCAAAAGAGAGGCGACAAAATCATCAATGGTATTGAATTTCACGGAGTCGGCTCCGACCTGTGCCGCGACCCAGGCTTCCAGGGCCCGCTGCTGCTCAATCGATATGATGTCCCCGACCCTGAGAAAGGACCTGGCCAGAAGCTCCCCGTAGGAACGGGTTGAAATGCCGAAGTCGCAGGGATACATGAGGGGCGGGCAGGCTACACGAACATGAACCTCCCTGGCACCCGCTTCCTTGAGATCCATGACCTTGTACCTGATCTGGGTACCCCGGATGATGGAGTCATCGCAGAGGACTATGCGCTTGCCTTTGACATAGGGAAGAATGGACAGTTTGCGTTTGGCCATTTTTTCCCGGTCCCGCTGGGTCGCCTGGGTGTAGCTTCGATCGGCGTAACGGTTGTACAGGAACACTTCCTGGTAGTTGATCCGGGATCGTTTATGATAGCCCAGTGCGTGGCCGATGCCGGACATGGGCACCGGCGCCACGATATCGGCGGAAATTACCCCCTCTTCCAGGTCTCTCTGGGCGAGGCTTTCACCCAGGTTGTCCCGGGCTTCCTGAACGTACACGCCGTCTATTATGGAATCCATGCTCGCCGTATAGGCCCACTCAAAAGCGCAGTGGGCGATACGGGGCGACGGAAGCCGGGCCAGGGTCCTGATACCGTCATTATTGATGAGGACAATCTCGCCGGGCGCCACGTCACGATAGACTTCCATGTCCAGGTTCTCCAGGGCCCGTGATTCGGAAGCTACGGCGTACCGGGTCCCCATCGCGTCCTGCCCCAGGATCAGGGGCCTGAAACCATAGGTATCTCTCGCGGCGTAGATACCGTCCTTCGACAGAACCACCAGCGAGTAGGCGCCGCGAATTTTTCCGGCCAGATCGGCGATACCGTCGGTCAGAGAGGAACCTTCTATAATGATCTTGGAAATGATCTCCACGTCCGTCGCTTCGAGAAAGGACTTTCCCCGGCCCATCATTTCCCTGACCAGTTCGTGGGCGTTGATGACATTCCCGCTGAAACAGACGGATATTTCTCCAAGCCGGGTTCGCCACCTCAGGGGCTGCCTGTCCCGGAGGCTTACGTGACCGATACCCCAACGCCCCCTGAGTCGCATGAGCTCCTCCTCGGGAAAGGAGTAGGCCACCTTCCCCCGGTGGGTTTCATGGTGGATTGTACCGTCGTAGGTTGATATTCCGCAGTATTGCTGTCCCCGGTGCTGCAAAAAATCAATGGCTTGAAAAATTTCTCCCGAGCAGTCGTACTGCGAACAGATACCGAATACTCCGCAATTTTCCTGAATGAAATGCATAGCTTATTTCTTTTCCTGCCGGATGTCCCGGTGGTAGCTTTGGAGGGACCTGACAATTCCATGGCCCTTCCTCACAGCCGTGATACCCTTCACCGAGGCAACTGCCGCCGCCATGGTCGTGATGTAGGGCACCTTGTACTTGATGGCCGCTTTCCGTATGTAAGAATCATCAAACTGGCTCATGCGTCCGCTGGGCGTATTGATGATCAGATCAATTTCCTTGTTCTTGATACCGTCCACGATGTTGGGACGGCCCTCGTGCATCTTGAACACCATCTTTGAGGGAATCCCGTAGCGGGCGAGAAACTGGTGGGTTCCTTCGGTGGCCCTCAGAGTAAAACCGAGGCGGTGAAACTCGGCCGCCACATCGAGAAGGGCCGGATTGGTCTTGTCATAGACGGTGATAAGTACGACGCCGTCATAGGGAAGCCGCTGGCCCGCCCCTTCTTCGGCCTTGTAAAAAGCAAGTCCGAATGAGTCGGCAAGGCCCAGCACCTCTCCGGTCGATCTCATCTCCGGGCCCAAGAGGGGATCCACCTCGGGGAACATATTAAAGGGAAAGACGGATTCCTTGACACCGAAATGAGGAAAGGTATTCCGCCTCAGATCGCCCATGTCGGCAACACTGCCGCCCATCATGATATTCGTCGCCATGGTGACCATGGAAATGTTGCAGACCTTTGAAACCAGGGGCACCGTACGGGATGCCCGCGGGTTTGCTTCCAGGATGTAGACTCTGTCGTCGGCGATGGCGTACTGTATATTCATGAGGCCCTTCACGTTCAGGGCCACGGCTATCCGCCTCGTGTAATCGTACATCGTCTTGATGTGGCGCTTGTCTATGGTAATGGGGGGAATGACACAGGCCGAATCACCGGAATGAACTCCCGCCAGTTCGATGTGTTCCATCACGGCCGGTACGAAAGCGCTCGTCCCGTCTGCGATGGCGTCCGCCTCGGCCTCGATGGCGTTTTCAAGAAACTTGTCGATCAGAATGGGACGCTCGGGCGTCACCTCCACGGCAACAGCCAGGTAGCGCTTCAACGCTTGCTCATCGTAGACAATCTCCATGCCCCGCCCTCCCAGGACATAGGAAGGGCGGACCATGAGGGGAAAGCCGATCTGGACTGCCACGGCAAGGGCCTCATCCAGTCTGCTCGCCATTCCCGAAGGAGGCTGCGGAATTTCCATAGTTTCCATTATATGCCTGAACTGGTCCCGGTCCTCGGCAAGATCGATCATTTCCGGTGCCGTACCGATAATCGTCACACCGGCCGCGGCAAGTTCATTGGCAATATTAAGAGGAGTCTGACCACCGAACTGGACAATCACTCCCTCGGGCTTTTCATGCTCATAGACGGCAAGCACGTCCTCCACGGTGAGGGGTTCGAAGTAGAGCCGGTTCGAAGTATCATAATCGGTGGAGACCGTTTCAGGGTTGCAGTTGATCATGATCGATTCTATGCCGGCGTCCCGCAAAGCAAAGGCGGCGTGAACACAGCAGTAATCGAATTCAATCCCCTGGCCGATCCTGTTGGGTCCCCCGCCGAGCACAATAACCTTACGACGATCGGGGGTCGGGTCGACGGAAATCGTTCCCTTTCCGTTATAGGTGGAGTAATAATAAGCCCCTTCCCGCACACCGCTCACCGGTATCGTTTCCCATCCCTGTGTTATCCCCAGGACCCGTCGCCGATCCCGTATTTCCCGTTCAGTCAGTCCAAGGAGCCGCGCCAGGTACCGGTCGGAGAAACCGTCTTCCTTGGCTCGCCTCAAAAGCTCGTCTGAGGGCCCGCTCTCCCGGGCGGCCAGCAGTTCCTCTTCAAGGGCCACCAACTCCGCCATCTGTTCAATAAACCACGGTTTGATCCGGGTTTTTTTCCAGAGATCCTCCACGGAAGCGCCCTTGCGAAGCGCTTCATACATGATGAACTGTCGCTCGCTCGTGGGCTTGTTGAGCAGCCCCATCAAATCCTTCAGGGAGCGCTCGTTGAAGTCACGGGCGAATCCCAGCCCGAACCTGTCGATTTCCAGTGATCGGATGGCTTTTTGAAGGGCCTCCTTGTAATGCTTTCCGATACTCATCACCTCGCCCACGGCGCGCATCTGCGTTCCCAGAGTATCTTCCGCACCTTCGAATTTCTCGAAAGTCCACCGGGCGAATTTGACCACCACGTAATCACCGCCTGGTACGTACCGGTCAAGCGTCCCCTCCTTCCACCAGTGTAGCTCATCAAGGGTGATTCCCGTGGCCAGCATAGCCGAAACGAAGGCGATGGGAAAACCCGTTGCCTTGGAGGCCAGGGCCGAGGAGCGGGATGTCCGCGGGTTGATTTCGATGACCACGATGCGCCCCGTATCGGGATCGTGGGCGAACTGCACGTTGGTCCCTCCGATGACCTGTATTGCCTCGACGATGTCATAGGCATGGCGCTGCAATCGATGCTGGAGTTCCTGCGAAATGGTCAGCATGGGGGCGGTACAGAAAGAATCGCCGGTATGAATGCCCATGGGATCGACGTTTTCGATGAAACACACCGTGACCATCCGGTTCTTCTGATCCCGTACGATCTCCAGTTCCAGTTCCTCCCAGCCGAGAAGCGATTCTTCGACCAGAATCTGGCCGATAAAGCTTGCGGCGATACCCCGTCCCGCCACGGCCTGAAGTTCTTCCGGGTTGTAAACCAGACCGCCGCCGGTACCTCCCATTGTGTAGGCGGGGCGTATGACCACGGGGTACCCCAGTTCCTCAGCGATTTTCTCGGCCTCTTCCACAGAGTAGGCCGGCTCGCTCCGGGGGATTTCTATGCCCAGGCGGTTCATTGTTTTTTTGAAGGCGATGCGATCCTCGCCCTGTTTAATGGCGTCCACGTTGACCCCGATGACCTCGACGCCGAAGGTTTCGAGAACACCCTCACGGGCCAGTTCCGCCGTCAGGTTCAGTCCCGTCTGCCCTCCCAGATTGGGGAGGATGGCATCGGGACGCTCGTTTTTAATAATTTCGCTGAGAGAATGAACATTGAGCGGTTCGATGTACGTATAATCGGCCATGCCTGGATCGGTCATGATCGTTGCCGGGTTGGAGTTGACAAGCACTATTTCGTATCCCAGCGACCTGAGCGCCTTGCAGGCCTGGGTTCCCGAATAATCGAATTCGCAGGCCTGGCCGATGATTATGGGACCGGATCCGATGATCATGATTTTCCTGATGTCTGTGCGCGCCGGCATGGGGCAGGACCCTTTCTTTTCCCTGGTTCTCGTTTCCGTCCCGGTGATGTGAACTGGCGGATATATAGAAAAGTCACCCTCCCCTGTCAAGGTGCAAAGACCGCCGAGTGATACCCGTCAACGGCCTTCCCGCAACTTCATGAATTCCTTGAGGAGCTTTTCTTCCTTCTTGCTCAGGTCCGTCGGCACTTCAACGGCAACCTGGATAACCTGATCCCCTCGCCCGGAGCCGCGGAGGTGGGGAACCCCCCTGCCTTTCAGGCGGAAGAGGCGTCCGTGCTGTGTTCCCCGGGGGATCTTGATCTTTTCGACGCCATCGAGGGTGGGTACGTCCACTTCGCCTCCAAGGGCCGCCAAGGTCATGGGAACGGGAACTTCACAGTAAAGGGTATCGCCTTCCCGGCGAAAATAGTCGTGGGGTTCGGCGTGTATAAAGACATAAAGATCGCCTCGGGGACCGCCGAAGATCCCCTCCTCTCCTTCTCCGCGAAGACGGAGGCGGACGCCCGTTTCCACTCCCGGAGGAATTCTCACCTGCACCTTCTTGGTGACTTCGACCTTCCCGGCGCCCCGGCATTCCCGGCAGGGATTCTCGATGACCCTCCCCGCGCCGCGACACTGGGGGCAGGTTGAACTGACGCTGAAAAAGCCGCTCGATCGCGTCACCTGTCCCACGCCGCGGCAGGTTGGACAGAGTGCCGGTTCCGTTCCGGGAGCCGTTCCATGACCGCTGCACCCGGGACAGTTCTCGAGCCGTTGAATATCTATGTCGGTGGTGACGCCCGAAACGGCATCCATGAAGGAAATGGACATATCGTAGCGAAGGTCCGCTCCGGGCCGGGGGGCCGTTCTCGACTGGGTCCTGCGCCCCCTGAACCCGAAAACATCTTCGAATATATCGCCGAAGCTGGAAAATATATCGTCGAAGCCGGAAAATCCCCTGAATCCCGTTCCGTTGAGACCTTCATGGCCGTACCGGTCATAAATGGCCCGCTTCTCCTGGTCCCGAAGGACTTCATAGGCCTCGGCGGCTTTCTTGAAATTCTCCTCCGCTTCAAGATCTCCCGGGTTCCGGTCCGGATGATACTTCAGAGCCAGTTTCCGGTAGTTCCTCTTGATTTCGTCGTCTGACGCGTTTCTGTCGACACCGAGGATTGTGTAGTAGTCTTCTCTCATGGTTTTTCGAATACTGTAAGCGGGAGCATGACCTTCCTGGCAGGACCGATCATTGCCGCCACGCTTCCCCCGCCCCGGTGATACGTTTCAGCACATCATCGTAGCGCTCTCTCGTCCGGGCTATGACATGGGCGGGCAGAAAAGAGGAGCAGGCGGCTCTTTATTCCATCGTACGGCCGTAAGATAATCACGGAGGTACTGTTTGTCAAAACTTTCGGGTCTTTTACCGGCATCCGGATCCTTCTTGAGCCGGAAGCGGGATGAGTCCGGCGTCAACAGCTCGTCGATCAGAAGAAGCCGCCCGTTTCTGATACCGAACTCCATTTTCGTATCGCCGATAACCATCCCTGCCCCGGCGGTGATTTCAGAAGCCGGCCGGTACACCCGCAGACTGATATCGATGACCTCGCGGGCATGCTCTTCTCCGATGCATTTCTTCATATCTTCCAGGGTCATCGGCTCGTCATGGCTTCCGGGCACCGCCTTCGTCGAGGGGGGGACAATCGGTTCGTCCAGGGGAGAAAATTCCTTCAGTCCCGACGGAAGCGCGATCTCCCGGTCAGCGCAAAAAGGGATTGTTGGCTTTCTCGTGCCCTATAGTGGATGTGGGTCTCCTTCCATAGTTGTGGCCCGGCAGCACCAGGGTATCATCGGGAAGAGTCAGCAACCTTTCCCGTATAGACTGGAGCATGACCGGCCAGGATCCGCCCGGAAGATCGGACCGTCCCACGGCCTCTACGAACAGCGTGTCCCCGGTAAATACGTACCCCGGCATGTAAAGGGCCATTCCTCCCGGAGAGTGACCGGGAACGTGGATCACCTTCAATGACAGTGATCCTGCCTCTATGGTGTCGCCGTGACGGACGGTGCGATCCGCCGGAGGTGAGGGCGAGGCACCGAACATCCTCAGCATTGTCGGGGGCGTCCCCGTAAGCATCCCGGCGTCATCCTCGTGAATAATTATGTCGGCTCCGGTCGCTTCCTTCATCTCCGCGTTACCGGCGATATGGTCCACGTGCCCGTGGGTATTGACAATATACTTGATGGTCAGACCGTGACGCCTCGCTTCCTCGACGATGGATGGAATGTTCGCCGCCGGATCGATGACAAGCGCTTCACCGCTCTGTTTGTCACCCAGGAGATAGGCGAAAACCACCATGGGGCTCACCTGCATCTGTTTCAGTACCATGTGTTTCTCCTCTGTTAAAAGATTTCCACGTTGTTTCCCACAGGAACAGGCGCGGAATCGGCGCGATTCAAATACCTTTTTTTCCTTTCAAAGTCAATTGTTTTGCCGTCGGAACCCCTCATGGAACGTCGATGACGAACCGCCCTTAACCATGACGGCACCGAAAAACCCGTCCGTCCCGTGACGATGCGGTGCCGTTCTGAAATACCCTTCACCGTCGATCATGCCGACATCGATGGTTTTCGGGGGTCTCACAAGCCGGAATTCATTGTTCTCGCGCAAGAAACTTTCGATGACCTTTTCATTTTCGGCTGACCGCATGGTACAGGTGGCATACACCAGAACACCCCCGGGCCTCAGGTATGCCGGGCAGGCTCGCAGGAGTTCCCCCTGGAGCCCTGCACAGTCAAGGCTGTCTCCGGGGGCGGCGAACCACTTTATTTCCGGTTTCCGCCGGACCGTCCCCAATCCTGTACAGGGGGCGTCAAGCAGAATCCTGTCAAATTGTTCCCGGTAGGCCGGACCGGGCATTTCCCGCCCGTCGGCGGCAATCCTTTCGATGATGGTCACACCGGCGAGCCCCGCCAGTTCGCCGGCCTGCTCCAGCCTGGCCTCGTTGATGTCAACGGCCGTGATGGCTCCATGGTTGTTCATCAGTGCCGCGAGATGGCAGGACTTGATACCGGCACCTGAACAGAGATCGAGAACGCGCTCGCCTGGACGGGGCCCGACCAGAAAGGACACCAGTTGTGAGGCCTCGTCCTGGGCCTGCACGTAACCCCGCCGAACAGACTCGAGATCTCGTGACGGTCCTTTCCTGCGCTCGACCATCAGCCCGTCGGAGGACCACCGGGTTCGACCGGCGGTGATCCCTTCCCGGGCAAGGGAATGGATCGCCCCGGAAGGGTCCGTCACAAGACGGTTCACCCGGAACGTGAGGGGGGGCGTTCTGTTGTTGGCCTCACAGAGATCGCGGGTCTCCCGGAAACCGTACCGGTCTATCCAGTACTCCACGAGCCACAGGGGGTGGGAGTGGTACCGCGACAGGAATTCGGGGGTGTCACGCCCCCCGGCGGGAAAGAGACGTCCCTCGTCACGGCGTCGAATGATAGTTCTCAACAGGGCGTTCACCAGCCCATGCCGTCCGGGAAAGCGCCTCTTGGCAAGCTTCACTGCCTCGTTGACCGCCGCGTGGTCCGGGACACGGTCCATGCAGAGCAGTTGGTACAGGGCGACCCGTATAATAGTTCTGAGACCTCCTTCCATGGCCGCCGGATCACCCCGGTAGTGCATCTCCAGAGCCCAGTCCAGGCGATTCCGGAGGCGGAGCGTTCCATAGGCCAGTTCCGTGAACAGCGCCCGGTCCTGTTCACCCGCGGTAGTCGCCCGGGACAGCCGGTCGGCCAGGAGCGGCTCGAGAAACGACCGATCCTCATCAACCCTCGTCAGGACATCCACGGCAGTTCTCCGGGGATCGAAAACCCTCATGGTTCCCCGGACCTCTTGAGGACAATGTCGCTGAAAAGGGCCGTAACGCCTTCGTTGGTCCGGTCCGTATCGGAAAGAACGAGAATGGCCCTGAGCATTTCCGGGGATCCGTGGAAGCATTCGTCGAAATCCTTCAGAAGGTCCCGCTCCTCCCGGACCCATGTACCGGCATGTTCATTGCCCGCTCGCAAGAAAATCACCTTGTGGCCCCGTGCCCCGGCATAATCGATAACCGTCCCCGGGGGAAAGTGGTTTCCCCAGATGTAGTCGATCTTCAGACCCGGAGGTTCGTCGGCCCCCTCACCCATGTCGATGCCCCGTGTTTCGAGAACCCGTCTCAGAATTTCGCGGCCCGAGGGAGCCTGCGGGCGGTCAGTTCCGAAGATCACCCGAACCCGGGCGGCGCTGTCGTTCCGGTCCCGCCGGTCTTCCCGGGCCATGCCCACCACGCGATTGACCTGCCATCGCCAGGACAGGCGGGAATAATCACCAAGATCGACATCGGGCACCGCCATGAGGGCGGATACGCTGTTGCGGCTTCGTACGCGTACCGCCATGATCCCTTTGTCCTCTTCGAAGGTGAAATGGTTGGGATTCCTGCCCAGGTAGGTCACATGCTCCCAGCCTTCGGGAACTGTTTCTTCGGTCGCTGCCGCATCGGCGCGAAAACCGACAAAGAAACCGGCGGCGCCCCGGACGGGACTCGCGAAAGACGAGACGACGATTGCCGCCCCGAGGCAGACACAAAAACCGGCACGCAGGCGCTGCAATCTTCCCGTCCGGGCATGAACCGCCCCATCACAGCGCCTGAAGACGTTATTCCAGAATATCGTCATAGGACAGGGGAAACCCCCGGAGAAAGAGGTCAACGGGAAGGCGCTTTCTTCCCTCCATCTGAACATCCTGCAGGTACACATGCCGATCACCGGCCATCACCTGGAGACCTGATTCAACCAGTCCTCCCAGAGTCCCCGGAGCTTTTTCCCCGGAAGCTTTTTCCTTGCCGGCACGGGCGTAATATATTTTCAGTTTCCGGTCCCTGAGGAATGAATATGCACAGGGCTTCGGCGAAAGGCCCCGTATCAGGTTGACGATTTCTTCCGCGGGCCGGCTCCAGTCGATATGCCCCGTGTCCGGTGTAATCCGGGGGGCCTGTGTGGCCAGGGCGTGGTCCTGAGGGGTCCTCCGTGCCGTACCGGCCGCGACGGCCCGCACGGCTTCCACGAGCAGTTCAGAGCCCATCAGAGACAGCCGCCGGGACAGATCTCCCCAGGTCTCTTCCGGCTCTATGGCGGTTTCTCTCTGGAGGAGCACGTCACCTGAATCGACCCCCTCGTCCATCGCGATGATTGAAACGCCCGTTACGGTATCACCGTTCATGATCGCGCGGTTGACGGGAGCGGCCCCGCGGTATCGGGGCAGAAGAGACGGGTGCACGTTGAGGCAGCCCAACGGAGGAACATCGATGATTTCCCGGGGAAGAATCTGTCCAAAAGCCACGAGAACAACCATGTCAGGCCTCATATCCCGAAAGACATCAAGGAAATCCCCGTCCCTTACCCGCTCGGGTTCATGGACGGCAATGCCCGCCTTCCCGGCAAAGGCCTTCACCGGCGTCGGCGACGGTTTCCGGCCCCGTCCCCTGGGCCGTTCCGGTTGTGTGACCACTCCCAGAACCGGGAAGCCGGCCCTGAGCAGGCCATCCAACGACGGCACCGCAAATTCGGGAGTCCCCATGAACAGTATGGTGGGCTTCATGTATCCCCATCCTTGACGAACTTGCACAAAATCCGGATGCTTCAGTGCGCTCACTCTTTCGTCACTGAGGCGTACCTGGGCACTTTTTACAAGTTTATCATCCTCGACGACGCAACAGGTAGTATGTACCACATTCTCTCCATTACTTCCACACGTCCACGACGGGACCATTGAATTCAGTCGTTTCAAGGAACGCCCGGGACACCGCCATTCCGAGAAACCCCGACACTCCTTCATTTCAAGAAGCCCTTGATGCACCGCCTCAAGGAGCCTTTGATGTACCGTCATTTCGAGGAGCCTTTATATTCCGTCATCTCGAAGAGCGAACAGGTACCGTCATTTCGAGGAGCGAAGCGACGAGAAATCTTTCGTTGCCGCCATCAGTGTGAAAGATTTCTCCCTGCGGTCGAAATGACGGAGGAGGTAGTCCGGGTGACGGATGGAACGGTTGAAGGGACGGAGGAAACAGTCCATATGGCGGAGGAAAGCGATCGGAATGGCACAAGGGATAATCCAGGTCTCACAGCCCCGGAAAAAGAGCGGATCACGAACGCCGGCATTACGGAGCGGCTCAATAGATTCCCAGATCGAGTCCCGCGGCAAGCACCGCGCCAAGCTCTTCGCACCGGGCCAGGTCGGTCTTCGTCACCCCGCCGCGGACGATGACGGGATCATGGACGGTTTTGAACCGGTACCCCTTGGAGATTCGCTCGATACTATTCAGAGCCCCCGTCCCGTCATTGCCGGCACTGATGAAAACCACGAAGGGCTTTCTGAAGACCTTCCCCTGGACGCTGTAAAAAGTCCTGTCAAAGAAATCCTTCATCATGCCCGCCATGTACCCGAAATATTCAGGTGTCCCCAAGGCGATACCGTCACAGGCAAGCAGATCCTCCGCCGTCGCCTCGGAGGCCCGCTTGAGAACCACTTCCGTGTGATGTATCGATAAAGCGCCCCGGTGAAGCGCCCGGGCCATGGATTCCGTGGTTCCCCCCTGGGAATGATAGACAATGAGTATGCGTTTCATGGATGATCCTTATGTGAAAGCCCCCGGAGCCGACGGCCCCGGGGGCTTTGTTCTTACACCAGACTGGTGCCCCGCGAAATCAGGCGTCCTTCGTCTCATCAGCCGCTTCCGGCTCTGCCGTTTCAGCGGGGGCATCCGCCTCAGCTTCCTCCGGTGCCGGAGTTTCCGCTTCTGCCGGAGCCGCCTGCCCTTCCAGGCCCATGGAGTACCAGACGATTTCTGCTATGTCGATGGACTTCATCGATTCTTCCCTCGCGTGATCTTTGATGCCGTCGGCCATCATGGTCAGACAGAAAGGACAGGCCACGGCTATGGTATCGGCCTTTGCCTCTATGGCCTGGGCGGCCCGCATGTCGTTGATCCGCTCTCCGATGTCCTCTTCCATCCACATGCGGGCACCACCGGCACCGCAGCAGAAGGATTTGGTCCGGGTACTCTTCATCTCAACCAGTTTTGACCCGGGAATGGCCTGCAGAATTTTTCTCGGCTGTTCGTAGATATTGTTGTACCGGCCGAGGAAGCATGAGTCGTGGTAGGTTGTCACGCCCTCAAAGGGTTTTTTCAGCGCAATCTTACCCTCGGTGATCAGACGGGCTATAATCTCCGTGTGGTGATAGACTTCGAAATTCCCGCCGAAATGGGGGTAGTCTTTCTTGAGGGCGTTGTAGCCGTGGGGACAGGTACAGATGATCTTCCTGACACCGTAACCGTTCATGACCTCGATGTTCATCTGGGCCTGCGTCTGGTAGAGATACTCGTTGCCGCCCCGCATGGCCGAATCGCCGCAACAACCTTCCTCCTCGCCGAGAATGGCGAAACTGACACCGGCGGCCTGGAGGATTTTCGCGAAGGCGATGCTGACCTTCTTGCCCTGGTCGTCAAAGGAACCGGAGCACCCCACGTAGAAGAGGTATTCCGCCTCCGGGTTCTCCGCCAGCGTCGGGACACCCGCTTCCTTGGCCCATTGGCCGCGGAGATGGGCTCCCACGCCCCAGGGGTTGGAGTTGTTTTCCATGTTCCTGTAGGTAAGCTGCAGTTCCGGCGAAAAGTCTGCTTCCATGAGGACCTTGTACTGGCGCATCTCTACGATCTTCGGCACATGCTCGATCAGGGCGGGGCAGTTTTCCATACAATACATGCAGTTGGTACAGGCCCAGAGTTCATGGAGATCGATGACCTCGCCCACCAGGGCTTTTTCGGGCTCAGGAATCTCGACCTCTCCGTCGCCGTTTTTCCCGGCTGCGGCCTTCGCCGCCAGGACGACGGGAACCCGTTCAAGCCAGTGCTCTTTTATATCCTGGATCATCTTCTTCGGTGACAGCGGTTTACCCGACAGATAGGCGGGACAGCCGTCCTGGCACCGACCGCAGCGGGTGCAGGCATCGGAATCAAAAATCTGTTTCCAGGTGAATTCCTCAAGCCGGCCCACGCCGAAGGATTCGGCATTTTCAAAATCGGCGATAGGCTTGAGCGTACCCGTCGGTTCCAGATCGCGGAGGTAGTAGTTCGCCGATGTGGTGAAAATGTGCAAGAGCCTCGAATAAGGGATGTAGGCGATAAAGGTCAGCGAAATGAACGTGTGCGTCCACCAGGTAACCTTGTGAAGGGTCATCGTTGTACCGTAGTCCACGCCGGCCAGGGTCTTCGACAGGGCGTAGCCCACGAAGGACCAGTGACCCCAGGTAAAACCGTCGACGTTGACGTTCACGTGAAGCCTCAAGGCCTCGATTATGAAGCCCGTCGTGATGATGAGGGCCAGCAGGACAAGCACAACGGCATCATCGGGAAGGTTGTCGGGCACTCCCCGATATCCCAGCAGGTCGGGCTTCTGTATATACCTCCGGATGACGGCCAGAATCACGCCGGTCAGTACGGCAAGACCGAATATCTCCATCAGCAGTGAGAACCAGAGGTAGAAGGGTCCGTGAAAGAAGGGAAGGCCGAAGTGAAACTGCGAGGCATCGACGGCGGCACCTAACATCAGAACAAGAAAACCAAAAAATATCAAGGCGTGGAATATGCCGGCGTAGGACTCCTTGAAGGTCCGCGCCTGAAACAGGCCGTTCACGATGAGGGAGGTGATCCGTTCGCCGGTCCTGTCGGTTCGTGTCTCAGGAAGACCCATGGCCTTCCACATGCGCCAGCGGCGGTAGATACCGTAGGCGAATATCGCCAGAGCCACCGCCGTGAAGAGAAACAGCGGTATTTCGAAGGCCTGGGCGTTCCAGAAGACTTCCCGGCCTTCATGCCCCACGTAATATAAGTCTGGATTTTGTAATGTGCTGGATACCATAGCGCCTCCTCATGGATGGATCCCGGGAACCCGCGGTTGGGGTCGAGGCGGCATAAGGGAAGGGCGCCGCGAGATGTCAGGTCAACCGAAGTTCACAGGAACCCCTATGCTGCCGGGGTTGACCGTACAGCGTTCTCCTGTGATGTGTGAAAGACAGCGGGGGAATCAGTGTTCCCCCGCCTTTCATTCTCTAGAGAATCTTCTTCGCGGCCGCCGTGATTTCGGGAACCACCTTGAAAAGGTCATCCACGATGCCGTAATCGGCCCTGGCGAAGATCGGCGCGTCGCCGTCCTTGTTGATGGCAACGATAAACTTTGAAGAACTCATGCCGGCGAGGTGCTGAATGGCACCGGAAATGCCCGCCGCGATGTAGAGATTCGGCGACACGACCTTCCCGGTCTGACCCACCTGGTCCGCCAGGGGACGCCAACCCGCGTCGACAGCGGCACGGGAAGCACCCACGGCTCCTCCCAGGAGACCCGCAAGCTCTTCGAGCATCGGGTAGCCCTCGGGACCCTTCATACCTCGACCACCGGACACGATGATGGTGGCTTCCGTCAATTCGATCTTGCCCGAGCTGTCCTTGTCGATACCGGCAATTTTCGTCTTGAGAGCCGAGGCGTCCAGGGCGGGATCGAATTTCTCGACGGCTCCGGCCTTGGCGTTTTCCACGATGGGAAACACGTTGGGCCGCAGGGTCGCCATCTGGGGAGTTCCCAGTACTTCAATCTCGGCGAAGGCCTTGCCGGCATACATGGGCCGGGTGGCGATCATTTTCCCGCCCTCGAAACGGATATCGGTGCAGTCCGTGGCCAGTCCCGTTGCCAGTTTCCCTGCAAGCCGTGATGAAAGATCCTTACCCTCCACCGATGCACCGAGAAGGAGAACCAGGGGATCTTTTTCCTTTACCAGTTTTGCCACCGCCGCCGAATAGGCATCGGTGGTGTAGGTCGCGAAAGCGGCGTCATCGGCCACGTAAACCTTGTCGACACCGTATTTCCCCAGTTCCCCCGCGATGCCCTCAATGCCCGAACCCAGGACAATGGCGCACACTTCGTCTCCTGCGGCATCGGCAAGCTTTCGCGCGGTACTGGCTATCTCAAAGGTCACCTTCCGAAAGGCGCCCTCTCTCTGTTCTGCTACTATCCATATACCTTTAGCCATTTTTCTCCTCCATTCCCTTCGCTTAGATTACCTTGGCCTCTTCCCTGAGGAGCCTGACCAGTTCGGCGGCCTTCTGGGCCGCATCTTCGCCTTCGATCTTCTTGCCGGGAGCCCGTTCCGGGGGCGGCATCATCTTGATGATTTTCATCGTGGGCGAAACGTTCAGGCCGAGAGCGGCGGCATCTTTCACGTCTACCGGCTTTTTCTTGGCCTTCATGATGCCCGGCAGCGAGGCGTAGCGGGGTTCGTTCAGGCCCTTCGCGGCAGTAATCACGCAGGGGAGCGGCGTCTCGATGGTAACCTGGGCGCCTTCGATGCCCTTGGTGGCCTTTGCCGTGGAACCCTCGACCTCCAGCTTGGTGATCACCGTCGCCTGGGGAAGGTCGAGCAGTTCCGCCAGGATGGAACCAACCTGGCCGGAATCATCGTCGATGGCTCTCATACCGCAGAAAATGATATCGTGGGGAATTTCTTTGATGGCCGCGGCCAGCGCGCTGGCCGTGGTGTAGGCGTCGGCATTGTCCAGGGAGGGATCGCTGATGTGGATACCCTTTTCGGCACCCATGGCCAGGGCCGTTCTGATGGTCTCCATCACCCGGGCGGGTCCGGCGGACACGATCGTCACCTCACCACCCAGCTTTTCCTTAAGTTTCAGGGCCTCCTCAACGCCGAATTCGTCGTAGGGATTCATGACCCACTTGATTCCGCCTTCTTCGATACCCGACCCGTCGGCCTTTACCTTAATCAACGCCTCCGTGTCCGGAACCTGTTTCACACATGCTACTATGTTCACATGAACCTCCTTTCACCGAGTCCCGGGCTCCCTGAAGGACGCGGGGCCGGTAAACTTAGTATGTGCCGTTTCTTAAAAAACAACGCGGAAACGGGAGCCGGGTACCGGCTCCCGCACCATATCAGACACGATTTTTTACGATATCGTCCACAACGGACGGATCGGCCAGGGTCGATGTGTCGCCCAGGTCCGAAATTTCATGGGCGGCCACCTTCTTCAGAATACGGCGCATGATCTTGCCGCTCCTGGTCTTGGGAAGACCGTCGGCCCACTGGATCTTCTCCGGTGTGGCGATGGGTCCGATTTCCTTGCGCACATGGTTGGCCAGCTCTTTTTTGAGTTCGTCGGACTTTTCCACACCGGCGTTGAGTGTCACGTAGGCATAGATCGACTGTCCCTTGATCTCATGGGGGTAGCCCACAACGGCGGCTTCGGCCACCTTGGGATGGGCCACCAGGGCGCTTTCGACTTCCGCCGTGCCCATACGGTGACCGGACACGTTGATGATATCGTCGATGCGGCCCGTTATCTGGTAATAGCCGTCCTCGTCACGCCGGGCGCCGTCACCGGCCGCGTAGTAGCCGGGGAACTGCTCGAAGTACGTCTCCTGGAACCGTTCGGGATCGCCATAGACGCCCCGCATGATAGCCGGCCAGGGCTTCTTCATGCACAGAGCGCCGCTCGCCACAGTTTCTTTGATCTCCTTGCCCTCGTCATCGAGGAGTACCGGCCAGACACCCATGAAGGGAATGGTGGCCATGCCGGGTTTGATGTCGGTCGCGCCGGGAAGGGGGGTGATCAGAATACCGCCCGTTTCAGTCTGCCACCAAGTATCGACAATGGGACACCGCCCGCCGCCGATCACGTTGAAGTACCAGTTCCAGGCTTCGGGGTTGATGGGTTCGCCCACGGTACCCAGAGTCCTGAGGGTGGAGAGATCATGGCCCTTCACATACTCGAGACCTTCCTTCGCGATAGCGCGGATTGCCGTGGGAGCCGTGTAGAATATGTTGACCTTGTATTTTTCCACGATCTGCCAGAAGCGGCTCATGGTGGGGTAGTTGGGCACACCTTCGAACATGATGGTGGTAGCACCGTTGCAGAGGGGACCGTAAACGATATAGCTGTGGCCCGTGACCCATCCGATGTCGGCGGTACACCAGTAGATATCTCCGTCATGGTAATCGAAGACCATCTTGTGCGTATAGGCTACGTAGGCAAGGTAGCCGCCCGTAGTATGGAGCACGCCCTTGGGCTTGCCCGTGGATCCCGACGTATAGAGCGTGAAGAGGGGGTCTTCGGCATCCATCCACTCCGGCTCGCAGACGGCGTCCACCTTTGCCATCTCTTCGTGCCACCAGAGGTCTCTGCCTTCGTTCCAGGCGCATTTGATCTTGTCGCCCACGCGGTTGACGACGATCATTTTTTCCACCGAGGGGCAGTCGGCCACGGCCTCGTCGGCCGACGCCTTCTGGGGAACGGCCTTGCTTCCCCGGAACGTGCCATCGCAGACCACAACGATACGGGATTCGCTGTCCTGTATGCGATCACGGAGCGCGTCAGCGCTGAATCCTCCAAAGACGATGCTGTGGATTACGCCGATCCGCGTACAGGCGAGCATGGCGATTGCCAACTCGGGAATCATGGGCATGTAGAGACAGACCCGGTCACTCTTCTTTATGCCCAGGGCTTTCAGAACATTGGCGAACCTGCAGACCTGCTCGTGAAGTTCCTTGTACGTTATGCCCCGCTCTTCTCCGGGCTCGTTCCCCTCCCACTGGATGGCGACCTGGTCGGCCCGCTTGTCCAGGTGACGATCGAGACAGTTATAAGAAACATTCAGCTTGCCGCCTTCGAAGTACTTGACATAGACGGGGCCTTTATTTTTGTCGAAGTTGTAGTCTTCGACCTTGCCGTCCCATTTTTTGAACCAGGTGACGTACTCTTCGGCAATTTCCGTCCAGAACCCTTCAGGATCTTCCAGAGAACGCTTGTACAGGGCTTCGTATTGTTCCTTGCCCTTGATGTGAGCGCGCTCCAACGCTTGCGGTGGTACCGGATACACTTCCTTCAATTCAACATCTGCCATGTTCTACCTCCATTATGTATTGACGATTCTTCGTGGAGACGCCGGAGCGCCTGCTGATTATCATAACCTTTTGAATCCGGTGCTATATAATGTAACCACCCTCCTCTGTCAAGGAAAAATTTCCCGCAATTCCATGGGCTATCGGGCGGGAGGGCAGCCGTTGATTTGGTGACTGCCGGTCAGGCACACGGTCGAATTCGTGGCATTTTATTTTCTTGACGCTCCACCGGCGGCGACCTATCATACCAAACAGATGTAAGCGTCATTGATGGAGATACTACCATAGCACAACGGATTTACGGAAACACAACGGGCCTCAAGTCCGGCGACATTCGGGCCCTGGAGCAATTCTACCGCCGGCGCCTCACCCCCGACAGGGTGGTGAGCCAGGAATACGCGCGGGCGCTCACGGAACTCTCCCACAGATTGGGCCGCCAGATCGGTGTCCTGGTCAACCGGCGGGGCGAAACGGAGTTCGTCATTCTCGGCGACCACCGTCAGATCGTCATTCCCGACATCGAAGCCCGCCGCGGTCCCTCATCCCGTCTGGCAGGTCTCCGCCTGATTCACACCCACCTGGCCGGCGAGGCTCTCAGCCGGGAGGACCTGACGGACATGGCGCTGCTTCGGCTGGACCTCGTGGGAGCTCTGACCATGGACAGCACGGGTCTGCCCCATCACCTGCACCTGGGGCACCTGGTCCCGGAAAACGCCCACGGCGACTACTGGCTTCTCATGAAGCCCCTGCATCCGGCGGAGCTTGACCTTGATTTTTCCTCGTTCATTCAGGCCCTGGAAGGAGAGCTGGCCCGGCGCCAGGCCCTGCGGAAGGTTGAATCCGCCGACAGGGCCATTTTGGTGAGCGTCTCCGACGACCCGTCATTCGACAGCGAAAGTTCCCTTGCCGAGTTGAAAGAACTGGCCCGTTCTTCCGGCGTAGAGGTCTTCGACTCCCTGATCCAGCGCCGAAACAAGGTTGACCCGCGCTTCGTCCTGGGCAGGGGAAAACTGTCACGGATGGTGATGAAGGCCCTCCAGATAGGAGCGAACCTCCTGATCTTCGACCGCGAGCTGACCCCGGGGCAGGCCCGGTCCATCGCCGACATGACGGAAATGAAAGTCATCGACCGGACCCAGCTCATCCTCGATATCTTCGCCCAGCGGGCCCATTCGAGAGACGGCAAGATACAGGTTGAACTGGCCCAGATGAAATACCTTCTCCCCCGGCTGGCTAAAAAAAACACCGCCATGTCCCGTCTCACCGGCGGCATCGGCGGGCGGGGGCCCGGCGAGACAAAGCTCGAAATCAACCGCCGCCTGGTCCGGGACCGCATCAACCGCCTGGAAAAGGAACTGACCAGGGTACGCCGGGGAAGGACACAGCGGCGTTCCCTGAGAAAACGGGAAGGCCTGCCGATCATATCGATCGTGGGATACACCAACGCCGGCAAATCAACCCTGCTCAACGCCCTGACGGGCAGCACCGTCCGCGCCGAAGACCGTCTTTTCGCCACCCTGGACCCCAAGAGCTCCCGCCTCCGTTTCCCCCGTGACCGGTCCGCCGTCATCACCGACACCGTCGGGTTCATCCGGGACCTGCCCAGGGAACTGATGGCCGCCTTTCGGGCCACCCTGGAGGAGTTGCACGAGGCGGACCTGCTCCTGCAGGTGATCGACATCTCGAACCCCGCATTCGAGGAGCAGATGGCCGCCGTTGAATCCATCCTGAATGAACTGGGGCTGTCACGGACTCCCATGGTCCGGGTGTTCAACAAGATCGACCTCTGCCCGGACAGGACCCTGCTTGAGAACACAGGCCGCCGCTACCAGGGCCTGCTTATATCGGCCCTTGACCCGGCCGGCTTCGGCACGCTCATGGAACACATAGAAAAGCTGCTCCCGGAAGAAAAGGCCTACACCGATGGTTTCAGTGAAGCGGGGTTTTTTGAACAGGATTTTTCTGAGCAAGATTTTTCTTGACATATCCCGATTCTTCCGTTAACCAATGTAACATTATATACCGATACAGGAGAACACAGTGACGATGATGACCGTGAACGAGCTGCTGTTGCAGGGTAATCTCGCTCTTACAGGACCCACATAGGGGCCTCGTCATCGCACTCGCGTACACACAACAGGATTAACCAGCACACACTCGATGAGGCCGCGGAACGGTACCGCGGCCTTTTTGTTTCCTTTTTGTTTGCGGCCTTTCGCCGCCGGGAGTCATGGTTATGTATGAAATCATCTGGCACGGACGGGGGGGACAGGGCGTGGTCATGGCGTCGGAGATCCTCGCCGAAGCCGCCTATTTTCAGGGCTACAAAGGCGTAACCTCGGCGCCGACCTTCGGTCCCGAGCGGCGGGGAGCACCTCTGACGGCATCCACGAGAATCGCCGACGAACCCATCAGGACCTTTTCGCAGATCGTCATGGCCGACATCGTAGTGGTCCTCGATGAGTCTATTTTTCGCGTGGCGGACGTCACGGGCCGACTCCGGGACGGGGGGATTCTCATCGTCAACAGCCCGAAGCCTCCGGACCGTTTCCGTCCTGATGACAAGCCGGGAGTCCTGACGGCCACGGTGGATGCCGTTCCCATCGCCCGCGAATGCGGCCTCAGCGTGGGGGGCGCGCCGGTGGTGAACACGCCTCTTCTCGGATCGCTGGTCCGGGCCTGGAACACCGTACGCCTGGAAAGCATAGAGCGGGGTCTGACCCTGAAAATGTCCGCCTCCGGAGCGTACGACAATGTGAAGGCGACCCGGCTTGCCTACGAACGAACTGTCCTGGGAGAAAGAACCAATGGAACAGAAGGATAGAAACATCTCCGGCGTCTGCACGCCCGCCATCGGTGAAGCGGGAAAAACAGGCGACTGGAGCGAGATGAAACCCATCATCGACAATGAAAAATGCATTCCCTCCGTGAAGGAAAAACCCGCATGCTTTCTCTGCTGGCTCTACTGCCCGGAAGGCGTGGTTTCCATGGCGATACCCGTCACGATCGATTTCGATTACTGCAAGGGGTGCGGCATCTGCGCCGAAGAGTGTCCCCCCAACGCCATAACCATGGTCCGGGAGGTGAGGATCGATGAGTAAGGTGCGCATCATAACGGGAAACGAGGCGGCGGCCCTGGCCGTCATCCTCTGCGAGCCGCAGGTCGTAGCGGCCTACCCCATCACGCCCCAAACCAGGATCTCCGAACTCCTTTCGGAATACGTCGAAAACGGCACGCTGAAAGCGGAGTACGTACGGGTGGAAAGCGAGCATTCCGCCCTGTCGGTACTCATCGCCGCCTCAACGGCGGGAGTGCGTACCTTCACCGCCACCAGCGCCAACGGCCTTCTCTACATGCACGAACAGCTGCACTGGGCGGCGGGATCGCGGCTCCCCATCGTCATGTGCTGCGTCAACAGGGGCGTGGCTGCTCCCTGGTCCATTTTCAACGACCAGCAGGACTCCATGTCCCAGCGCGACACGGGATGGATTCAGCTTTACTGCAGGAACAACCAGGAGATCATCGACACGGTGGTCCAGGCCTACCGCATCGCCGAGGAAATCTATGCCCCCGTCATGGTCTGTTACGACGGTTTTACCCTGTCCCACACCATGATGCCCGTGGAAATCCCCGAAGCCGGCGATGTGAAGCGGTTCCTGCCGCCCTACCGTCCCCACACCTTTCTCGATCCCGAGCGGCCCCGGACGATCAACCCCGTTTTCTTTCCCAACCGTCGTTACAACGATGAAGGCGTTCTCTGTGACGGCTACATGGAAATGCGCAGGAAGCTTCAAAACAGCCTGGAACGAGCCAAGGAAGTCATAACGGAAGTCAACAGGGACTTTGGGGAACAGTTTGGCCGTGACTACGGCGGCCTCATCTGGTCCTACCGGACTGAAGACGCCGACGTGATCCTGGCCGGCATGGGTTCCATCGCTGCCGAAACGACGCTGGTCGCGGACCTCCTCAGGAACGGAGGAGTCAAGGCGGGCGTTGTGGGGATCCGGTCCTTCAGACCCTTTCCCCGGGAAGCCCTTGCCCTGGCGCTTAAGCAGGCCCGTTTCATCATGGTCTTCGAAAAGTGTCTGAGTTACGGCTACGAGGGGGGCCTCACGTCGGATCTCAAGGCGGCCCTCTACGGGTCAGGCATCGACGCGCCGATAATTGATTTCATCGCGGGCCTCGGCGGCCGGGACGTCACGACCGACGATCTCCTCGAGGCCTCCACGGACGCCCTCGAGCGATATAACGCCGGAGACCGCGCCAACAGGACGGTATGGATCAACTGTCAGGGAGAAGAGGAATGATTCAGGAAAACTTTTTCAAAATCAACGAACGGGAGTACATACTCCCCGGAAACCGCGCGTGCCAGGGCTGCGGTCTTTCCCTGGCCTACCGGTATATACTGAAGGCCCTTCGGGAGAACACCGTCGTGGCCATTCCCCCGAGCTGCCTCTGTGTTCTGCACGGACTGTACCCGTTGACATCGGTCACCGTACCGGCCGTGAACAGCGCCTTTGCCGCCAACGCCTCCTGCGCCGCAGGCCTCGTGGCCGCCCTGAGGGCAATGAACCGGCCCGACGTCAATGTCCTCGCCCTGTCCGGCGACGGCGGCACTTACGACATCGGCATCCAGTCCCTGAGCGGCGCCGCCGAGCGCAACACGGATTTCATCTTCGCCTGCTACGACAACGAAGCCTACATGAACACCGGAACCCAGCGCTCAGGAGCGACCCCCATGGGGGCCCTCACCACCACAACACCGATTCTCACCAAGCGGGACCACAAGAAGGATTTCATCAAAATCATGGAGGCCCACAACATACCCTACATCGCCACGGTGTCCCCCTCGTTTCCCATCGACCTGTACGATAAATTCGTCAAGGCCGGTCGCATCAAGGGAACCCGCTACATTCAGATCGATACTCCCTGCCCTCCCGGGTGGGGCTACCCGTCGAAAGACACCGTCAGAGTCGGCAGGATGGCCGTTGAAACGGGCATCTTCCCGCTGCTGGAAATCGAGGAGGGCAAGCTCCGCTTCACGGGGCGAAGCAAGACCCTGGCGGAAAAGGGGAAGAGAACGCCCATCATTCAATACGTGGAACGGCAGGGACGGTTCAGAAAGATGAGCATCGAACAGCTCAACCAGATACAGGCCTGGGTGGACAAGCGCTGGAACGAGTTCGTGAGGCGCGCCGAGATGTGATCCCCGCCGCGGGGGTCGTCCTGTGGAAGCTTGAAATCCCCGGGAGTTCGTTCTGTGCGGGTTCGGTTCCCGCACCAGGTGCCAAACAAGACATGGGTGGTATGAAAGAACGGCAATCCGGCGACGGCGCGCTGGCATCAGTATGCCCTTCAGAGCAAACTGGATACGATTCGTCACGAGTTGTCGGCAATGCGCACCAAGGTGCGCGGCGGGCTGCCGCACCGGAAGAAAGAGGTACTTGCGGCGCTGTGCCGTCATTAACTCCGAAACTCCTGTTTATGGCCCGTGAAAGCTCCGATCGGAACAAGTCTTCTTGCCGATTGTGCTGGGGTGGTCGCTTTGGTTTCATGGGTATCATTTGCAAGCTTTCTTTGGTTTTCTTGGTGAACTCTTGCAAAAATATATGGCACAAAAACAAACATATATCAAGTTATATTATATAGATAGAATAATTTTCAGGACCGACTAAACTCAAAAAGATCGTCTCGCTCTGAGTAACATGTATGTATGAGGCAACGGGTTTGTGTCCCTCAGCGGTGCCGTTCTTTTATGGCCCGCTCCATCTCTCTGCGGTCCGTTTTTCTCTTGAGGTCTTCCCGCTTGTCGTAGAGTTTTTTGCCCCTGCCGATCCCGATCTCGATTTTTACCTTTCCATTTCTGAAATAGGCCCGTATGGGCACCAGGGTCAACCCCTTCTCCTGAAACTTCCCGTAGAGTCGCCTTATTTCCCGTTTGTGCAGCAGGAGTTTCCGGGTTCTGAGCGGATCGTGGTTGAATCGGTTCCCGTGGATGTAGGGACTTATATGCATGCCCTCGAGGTACACCTCACCGTTTCTTATGGTTCCGTAACTGTCCTTGAGATTGGCCCTTCCCTCCCGGAGTGATTTCACTTCTGTTCCCACCAGGACAATGCCGGCTTCGAAGACATCGCCTATGGCATAGTCGACATAGGCACGTTTGTTGCGGCATATCGGCTTTTCGCCGGTTCTGTCCCTCTTCTTTGTCATTCCATCTCACCGGTGCCGGACAGTTCCGCCTTTTTTTTCCGATCGCCACGCGGTTCAGAGGTTGTTCTTCTGAAGAGGTAATCGGGTTTTACGTGGCTCATGGATGTCACGATGTTATTGCGTATGTCTTTGTTATCTTTCTCGAGTTCCTTCAGAAGATCCTTGATATAGGCCCGCCGGGACGAGGGCTCCGTGGGACAGGCATTCTTTATGTGGGGAAAACCGCGTTCGGCGGCATAGCGTTTCACCGTGACCTCGTCCAGGCAGGCCAGGGGGCGTATCAGGTGATATTTCCCCCTGAAGAGTGACAGTGCCGGTACCATCGTGCTGATTTCCCTGCCATAGAACATGTTAATAAGGAGCGTCTCGATAATATCATCCTTGTGGTGCCCGAAAGCGATTTTATTGCATCCCAACTCCTCAGCGGCGGTAAATATTTCTTTTCTGCGCAGGCGTGAGCATAGAAAACAAGGATTTTTCCGGTTCACGTCACTGTGGGCGGTGATCCCTATATCTGTTTTTCTGATGATGAACTCCAGCCCGCGCTCCTGAAACATCCGTTCCACCCGGGTGCATCCCCTGTAATCCGGATCGAAGCCCAGATCTATGTGAACAGCGGCGATTTCGAAGGGCGGCAGGTGCAGCATGGGCGTGGACAGAAGGTCCAGCAGGACCAGGCTGTCCCTTCCGCCCGAAACACCGACCAGTACACGGTCCCCTTTTTCGATCATTCCGTAATCCAGAGCCGCCTTCTCAAGCCATTTTTTCAGGTGCAGAAACAGGCGGGTATCTTTTTTTTCCTCCACTCGGCACTCTCCTGTGAACCGTGGCGGGTTATGCTGCCTTATAGCAGAAACGGGGTCCATCAGCAAAGAATATAGCATCATCACCCTGTGGGCCGGTGGGGTTGCAGCAGGCCTGTGACCGCGGGTATAGCATCAGAATTACTGATATAAATGGTGCCTCCGCCGAGATTTTTTCATTTTTTTCGAAAATACTTGACTTTTATAAACTTTATATTAAAACTATAGTGGCATTTCTTTTTTTTCATAGGCTGACTTGGTAAAAAGCCTCCTTCTCTCGTTCTTTGAACCGAAAGCTCTCCAGAAATGCACCATGCTTCTGGAAGCGTAATGTTTCAAAAGACCTGATTCGCACATTCAAACGGAACGTTGCTTGAGCCTCTCATAGATTTTTGTGGCAGATGCTGAAAGGAAACCAGAGGGTTTCCTGAATATGTCTCTAGCGGCATTGGGGAGTCCAGTCTTATGTCAGCAATTTTCATTAACACTCCTGAACCCATGATGCGGGTCAGGGTAATAGCCATTAAAGACCAATCACAACAAACCCTAGAAAGACTCCAGGACTTGGGTGTTCTTCATATCGAAGAAGCCTCCGACCTGGGTCCCGTTGATCGCGAGCGCATCGAAAACGAACGGCGCCGCATACGTGAATCCATCAATCTCCTCGACGATATCATCTCGTATCTTCCGGAACCCCGGACAGTCTACGTGGGCGACGCGGGAACCCGGGACACCCTGCCCCATGTCATCGACGCCGTAGGTAAGCTTCATCAGTCCCTGTCGCGGGTGATCAAAAAATATAACCTGCAGAGGGAAGAACTCAATCGTTCCGAATTGCTTGACAGGTACCTGAGCCGGCTGGCAGAGGAAATCAACCCCGTCGTCAAGGATCTTCACTATTCCGGCGATTTCCTGTTCAGTAACGTTATCGTTCTCACAGATGAAACCTTCAGGATCTTCAATGACAAAGTCGGTGGACAGCTGCTTCAGAATGTTTCCCCGTCGACCGAAGACGGCATGGTGGTGTGTTTTTTCATAACCGGGGCCGATTCCGGGAAACAGGTGGAGCAGGTAATAAAAGACCTGGGTATAAGCGTTCTCGACATACCGGATCATGATCTCCCCCTGTCGGAATTCATCGTTCAGAACCGCCGTGACATTGCCGGGAAGCTCGAAGAATCGGAACGGCTCCAGAACGAAATTCGGGAGGGGATCAGCGGTGAACTGGAAAACATAGCTCTCTTCAGAGAGATACTTCTGGCCGGGTTCGGACGGTATACGGTCCTTCTCCAGGCGGCCGAGGCACAATACGTCAGCCTCGTCGAGGGCTGGATCCCCGAATATGCGGCAGGAACGATTGAGCGGGATCTCAAGGAGGCTGTGGACACTGTTTTTGTGGAGATGATCCGGCCTGTCGCCGTCGACAGACCGCCCACGAAACTCAAAAACATAAAGGGAATTCAGCCTTTTGAAGTAATTATCCGCCTTTTCAGCCTCCCCCGCTACGGTGATTGGGATCCCACCCCCAGTGTTGCCTATTTCTTCGCGTTCTTCTTCGGCATCATGCTGTGCGATCTGGTGTACGCCCTGGGTTTGCTGCTCATGGCCCGTTTTGTCCTTGACAAGATCGCGGAAGACCCTGATTCGGAGGGGACGAGACTCTTCAGGAGAGTGCTGTACATATGCGGTACCGTCACGGCTGTGTTCAGCATCCTTTCCGGGGCATACCTGGGTGATTTCCCACAGAAATTTTTCGGAATCGACCTCGCGTCCCTGGCGGTGATCCTGACGGTTCAGAACGTTCTGTCGAACCCCATATTTTTTATCATTCTCGCACTGGTCATCGGAGTAGTGCACCTCAACATAGCCCACGTGCTGGGGCTGATACGGGCGGCAAAAGAGAGGGATCGGGGAACTATTATTAATAAAATCGGGCTGTTCTTGGTTCAGATTTTCGGCATCCCCTACATTGTTTTTGTTCTGTTCAAGATCCCCATCATCCCCGTCGATGCCGCGGCCTATGCCGCCTTCCTGTATGTCATACTCTTCGGGATCGTACTCCTTATCATCGGTTCCTTCATGTCCATGGGGGCGCTTGGTTCCCTTTTCTGGATCTTCGATCTCACGGGTGTCCTGGGGGACATCATGTCCTACTCCCGGCTCGCCGGAGTGGGGCTCGCCACCTCGTACCTGGCGTCATCCTTCAATCTTCTTTCGGGATGGGTCGCTGAAATAGCGATCGCCGTGATTCCCGGATTCCCCGGCAAGGCGGCGGGTTTTCTTGTCTGCATGGTTCTGCTCATCATGTTTCACGTGTTAAATATGCTGTTGAGCAGCCTGGCCTCATTCATACATTCGCTCAGGCTCTGCTTCGTAGAATACCTCCTCAAGTTTTACGAGGGGGGAGGACGGGAGTATACGCCGTTTCACATGAGATTTCGTCGAGAGGTCGTTCTGGGCAAATAACCTTGAAGGAGAGGTGTACGACAATGACTTTGATTGAGGGTTTGGCTATTTTTGGAGGCGCCATGGCGCTGGGGGGCGGTCTTGCGGGATCGTCAATAGGTATTGGCAACGCGGCATCATCCGGAACGGCTACCTTGTCGGAAGATCCCGGGCAGCTCAGGAACGTCATCGTCCTGGCTTCGCTGCCCATGACCCAGAGTTTCTACGGTCTTATCATCCTCATCATCATACTTACCGTTGTCATTCCAAATCTGGCCGATGCGGCAATCGGCGCCGGATTTGCCGTTCTCGGCATCGGCATAATGGGCGGACTGGCACAGGCCTTCTCAGCCATGTTCCAGGGTTCCGTCTGCGCCTCGGGAATCGCCCTGCTACCCAAGACGCGGGGAAGAATCCTGACGGTTTCCCTGATGCTTGCCGTCTTTGTCGAACTTCTCGGTGTTCTCGGGCTCGTTTTCAGCATCATGGCCCTGAGCCTGCTGGGACTCATGTAATTACAGATACGTAAAGGTGATACTCATGGAAACGAAAGAAATACGGGAAGCTATCCTCAAAAAGGCGCGCGATGAAGCCGAACGGATTGTTGCGGAAGCTCAGAACAGGGCGAGCGCCATACTTGAGCAGGCCCGAGATCAGAAAAAAAAACTCCTCGAGGAAGAAAAACAGAAGCGAATTGCCGGGGCCAGGCGGGAAGCGGCAAAAATCCTCGCCCAGTCGACCCTGAAAGAACGACAGACGGTTTTACGGGAGAAAGACGATGTCATAAATACAATCATTGCCCGGGTGCGCGACGAGCTTGAAAAGAGTATTCTGAGCGCCGCCGAGGCGAGAATACTTCTCAAGGAAATTGTTGATGCCTTTGAAAGTGATGGGGAAATACAACTCTTCGTAGCTCCCAGGGATCGTGAAACCATCCTGAACGTCGTCCGCTCGGACGATGCCCTCAAAAAACAAGTCGCGGATATATACGAAAAAGACATGCTCGGCGGCATCATAGCCGAAACGACCGACGGTATGATCAGCATCGACAACAGCTTCGAACGAAGGCTGGAGATGCTGATACCCAAAATACTGCCTGAAATCGGGCAGACACTTTTCGGGAGCTGAAAACCATTGAAGCTTGTCAGCCCTTCCTATTCCTTTGCTTCAGCCTATCTCAAGGGCGAGGAAGCACGCTGTGTAACGTCGGATCACGTGGAGGGCATGCTCCAGCGGACCTCGACGGTACGGGAAGCCATCGAAACCATCAGGAGTACCGACATCGGCGACCACCTCTGGGAACAGCCCGTGAACAGGATCGACGAACTCGACGAGGCGCTGTGGGATTATTTGCGTTTTTGCCGAAACCGCCTCGCGGCATTCAGGTTGCCCCGTGACATGGCCCTGCTGATGGACCTGTACCTCAGGAAGTATGACCTGTTGAACGTGAAAATCGCCCTCAGGAAAGTAACCGGCAAGGAACTGCCTCCTCCCGTTCCCATGGGTGACATCTATGAGCTGGGCTACCTCGATGAACTCATGATGGCTGAAACTGTCAGGGACATTAACGAGGTTCTTGTCAAGGCAGACTTCATTGACTATGGCGATGTTCTTGAAGGCATCAGGGATCTGGACCGCCGCTCCCTCATTGACGGTGAAGCCGGGATCGACAACAGGTATTTCAATCACCTGTTGCATGCGGTTTCAGATATGATCGACGGGGCTATTCTGGCGACGGCGCTGATCACCATCATTGACAGCACCAATCTGTCTCTTCTCTTCCGGTCCTCCTTCAGGAAAACGGATACGTCCAGCGAGTTTTTTCTTCTCGGCGGGCAGGCATTTCCCGAGGCGACCCTCCGTGAGCTTCTTACGGTGAAACCGCTGGAGATAACAGCACACCTCGAAGGAACCGATTACGAGCTGGCGGCCCAGGAACTTGTCAAACTCTACGATAAAACGGGGATGATAGATGCCGTGGACCGCGTTGTCGAGAAACACAAATACAAGGTCCTGCAGGATCTGCTGTCTCCGAGGGTACTTTCTCCCTGCAACCTGTTGTGGTACTTCCTGCTCAAGGAACTCGAAATACGCAACGTGCGGCTGCTTCTGAAAACAGTCAATGACGGCGTGGAACCGTCAGAAACACGCGACTATCTGGTGATGCTATCATGAGAATACTGCAGGATCTGGAAATAGCGATAATCGGCACCGATGACCAGACATCACTCATGAGGCTGGCCGGAGTCGGCAAGTACTGCCGTGTGGAGGAAGACAGCGGCGTGGATCTTCGAGAAAAAATCCGGATCGGCTTTGAAACGTTTCTCCAGGACCGGTCGGTGGGGATCATCATGATTCCCGACGACTGGACCGTTCACGTGGCTGACATGCTGGTACGGATGAGGCAGGCGCGGGGCGTCCCGAAGAAAGCGGTTATTGAATATCCGCCGGGCCTGAGGACGGAACCCATGGATGTGAAATCCTTTTACAAAAATTATACCAAGAACCTTATCGGTTTTAATGTGGAGATATAGAACCCCCAGGCTGGACAGTCATGAACCGGTACCGGGCTCGATAATCCGGTAACAGTAAAACAACAAAGTGAGGCGAGACAAATGGGGAAAATCTGGAGAATTTCAGGACCGGTCGTAATTGCCGAAGACATGCGCGGTTCACAGGTCTACGAGGTGGTCGACGTGGGCGACGACCGTCTTACCGGAGAGATTATCGGACTCGAAGGGGACAAGGCCGTCATCCAGGTGTATGAAGACACGGCAGGACTGCGCGTAGGCGAACCGGTCACGGGAACGCAGGAAATACTCATGGTCGAGCTCGGCCCCGGCATGGTGGGGAATATCTATGACGGGGTCCAGCGGTCGCTGGTGACCATGCAGGATGAAATCGGAGATTTCATTGTCCGGGGAACCCGTACCCCCCCCCTTGACAGAGACAAAAAATGGCACTTCACTCCCACCGTCAAGGCCGGTGATACCGTGCGGGAGGGTGATATCATCGGAAGCGTTCCGGAAACAGGCCTCATAGAGCACAAAATCATGATTCCCATAGGTCTTGAGGGTACTATCAGGGAAATTAAAGAAGGGCACTTCACCATAGAAGATACCATCGCGGTCCTGGAAAACAACGGAGACCGTCGGGAGCTGACCATGGTGCAGCGTTGGCCCGCCCGGAAGCCCCGCGTTTACAAGCGTCGTTTCGATCCCATCGATCTCCTGGTGACGGGCACGAGAATCATCGACTATCTCTTCCCTCTTGCCCTGGGTGGAAAGGCGGCAATTCCGGGAGGATTCGGCACGGGGAAAACGGTCAATCTTCAGCAGATGGCCCGGTGGTCCCAGACGCATCTTAATATCTACGTTGGCTGCGGTGAGCGGGGGAACGAGATGGCCGATGTTCTCCACAGCTTTAAGCAGCTGAAGGACCCCGCAACGGGGAGGATGCTCCAGGAAAAGGAAATATTCGTGGCCAACACGTCGAACATGCCCGTTGTCGCCCGCGAAATCAGTATTTTCATCGGCATCACCATGGCTGAATACTTCCGGGACATGGGTTATGATGTTCTTCTCGTGGCTGATTCAACGTCCCGCTGGGCGGAGGCCATGCGGGAGATCGGCGCCAGACTGGAGGAAACGCCCGGCGAGGAGGGTTTTCCCACCTACCTCGGATCGCGGCTGTCCATGTTCTACGAACGTTCAGGACGGGTTGAGTGCGTAGGAAGCCCGGAACGTATGGGATCGGCCACGGTCATCGGTTCCGTGAGCCCTCCCGGAGCGGACTTCAGTGAACCCGTTACCCAGGCCACGTTGAGAATAATCGATGCTTTGTATTCGCTCGACGTCGCGCTGGCCAACAAGCGACACTTCCCCACGATCAACTGGCTCCAGAGCTACAGCCTGTATGCCGATTCCGTGGACCTGTGGTGGAACAGAATCAGTGACGAATACAACGACGTGAGGAACAAGACACTGACCACCCTCCAGAAGGAGGCCGATCTCGAAGAAATCGTGCGACTCGTGGGACCGGAAGCCTTGCCCGAAGACGACAAGCTGCTGCTCCTGGCGGCTCGAATGATTCGGGAAGACTTCCTGATGCAGAGCGCCTTCCACCCCGTGGACACCTACACCGAACCGGAACGAACGCACAGGATGATCAACGCCATCATCAAGTTCTATGACATGAGCAGGGAGATGGTTGAATCGGGCACGCTCGTCGGCGAAATAGCGGCTCTTAACGTGAGGCAGCGGATATCCCGCATGAAAGATATTCCCGGAGAGGATTTCGACCGGTACGTCGAAGAGCTTCTGTCGGATATCGAAAAAAGCAGAAGCACCGGCTATCAAGAAGGAGGAGGCACGTGATGGAGGCTCCGCAACTCTTTACTCGACAAACAAAGGCAATCGCCGTGGCTCGGCGGTCACTCCTGGTAATCGAGAGTATTCCGGGGATTCGGTATGACGAGGTGGTTGACGTTCAGCTCGGCAACGGCGAGTTGAGGACGGGCCAGGTTATCGAAGTCGGAAAGGAAACGACCGTCGTCCAGGTTTTCGGAGGCGTCAGCGAGGTCGACCTTCTTGAAAGCAAGGTCATCTACAAGGGCGAGACCCTGAAACTGCCCGTTTCCCCGGACATTCTGGGGAGGATCTTCGACGGCAGCGGAAACCCCATAGACGGCGGCCCCCCCATCGTTTCCGACGCCTATCTGGATATCAACGGCATACCCGCCAACCCGGCGTCCCGCATCCCGCCCGCTGAATTCATCGAAACAGGTATTTCTGCCATGGACGGCCTGAACGTTCTGGTCAGAGGGCAGAAGCTGCCCATTTTCAGCGGTTCGGGCCTTCCCCACAACAAGATTGCGGCACAGATTCTGCGGCAGGCGTCCCTGAAGGGCAAGGCGGAGGAGTTCGCTATTGTCTTCGGGGCCATCGGTGTCAGCTACGATGACGCGGGCTACTTCATTTCCAATCTCGAAGAAACAGGTGCCTTGAGCCGTGCCGTGGCTTTCATCAATACCGCGTCGTCACCGGTCATCGAGCGGCTTTCAACCCCTCGACTGGCGCTGACGGCGGCCGAGTACCTTGCCTG
This sequence comes from Syntrophales bacterium, assembly GCA_023228425.1. Taxonomy (NCBI): domain Bacteria; kingdom Pseudomonadati; phylum Thermodesulfobacteriota; class Syntrophia; order Syntrophales; species Syntrophales bacterium. The sequence continues at coordinate 65,270 of JALOBE010000006.1, read as the reverse complement.
GGAGCGGAACATGCACGTCCTGGTCATCCTGACGGACATCACCAACTACTGTGACGCCCTGCGGGAACTGGCGGCCATGCGCGGCGAGATACCGAGCAGGCGTGGATATCCCGGATACATGTACACCGACCTGGCGTCACTCTATGAGCGGGCGGGCCGAATCGAGGGGAAAGAGGGTTCGGTTACCATTCTTCCCATACTGACCATGCCCGATGATGACATCACCCACCCCATCGCCGATCTGACGGGCTACATCACCGAAGGCCAGATCGTTCTCTCCAGGGCACTGGAGCGGAAACGCATATATCCGCCCATCGACGTCTTCCTCTCCCTCTCGAGAATGATGAAGGAAGGCATCGGCGAAGGGAACACTCGGGAGGACCACAACAATGTCTTCATGCAGTCCTACGCCATGTACGCCGAAGGCAACTATCTTCGTGAAATATCCACAGTGATCGGCTCAGAAGCCCTGAGCGACCGGGACAAGACCTATCTCGAAGTATCAGAACGCTTCGAAAAGGAGTTCATTTCCCAGGGAGAGTTCGAACGGCGCTCCGTAGAGGAGACCCTGGGGATCGGCTGGAATCTCTTTTCCGTGCTGCCTGTTGAGGATCTGAAGCTCATCCGGCAGGAGTACATTGACCGGTACCTGCCGAAGAAGGGATGACCTCCCGGCGGGGATATGGTGAAAGGCGGAACAACGGTTTATGGCTGTCAAGATACAGGTAACGCGACCGACAAAGATGGAGCTGGCCCGCCTGAAGCGGCGGCAGAGGCTTGCAAAGCGTATTCAGAAAATCGTGAAGGACCGGCTTTCCCTCCTGATCATGGAATTTCTGCAGACGGTCAAGGAATGCGCCGCCGTCCGGGAGCAGCTCCTCGCGGAATTTGCCGAGGCCTACAAGGCCTACTCCATCGCGTCGGGCTATCATGGAAAGGTTCCCCTGGAGAAGGAAATGGCCCTTACGGCGATGCCCTTCACCGTCAGCGCGGGAACCAGGAACGTGGCGGGGGTCAAGCTGCCCTTTTTCGAGATCGAAAGAGGCGAGGGAGGAACGGAGAGGATTCGGAACCGTATCGACGGATCGGCAGTTCTTGACAGCAGCATAGAACAGTCGCGGAAGTGCCTTGAAACGATCATACAACTGACGGAACTCCAGAACTCACTGGATCTCCTGGGTACGGAAATAAACAAAGTGAAGCGGGTCAACAATGCTTTGGAATTTATCGTTATTCCGGCACTTGACGTGACAATTCGCTACCTGAACATGAAATTCGAGGAGCGGGATCGTGAGGAAACGGCCCGGCTCAAGTATGTGAAGCAGCTTTTGGAGCGCAAAGAAGCCCATGCTTACTGATGACAGGATGCGTGAAACGCCGGCGGAACGATATCTCTTTGATGAGTTCAGGGCCATCAACGCCCATGTACCGCGGCGTCGCAAAAGCCTGGCGGATCTGCTTGAAGAAAAACCGCCCCACATTATGTGCGGTGACGGAAGCGCCCATTTCTTCAAAAAAAAAGAGCTGGCCCTCCTCGCGGGCATGCTTGACCGGGAAGAATCGAATGATCTGATGCTGCCCATGATTATCGAGGTGTCGTCCGGGGAGAGCGCGATGGCCATCCCTTCGCCGAAGGGAATTGAAGCCAGGGTGTTGTCGAACATTCTCGGCATGAAACTGTCCCTCACCGGGGGCAGGGTCTTGATCTTCAAAGCCCAGTTGGGGCGGATACGCACGATCTTGAAGACCTGCACCCAGTATGTTTTCATACCCTGAAAGGAACAGACCGTGAGCGTCCTGTTCTCCCTGTCCGCCGTGTCGGGGGACGACAGGGAGAACAGTGGACAATTCAAATACAGTAAGGAGAGTAGCCTATGACCGCGGACACCTATACAAGTATCAGGGACATCGAGGCTGAAGCGGAAAAAATCATACATGAGGCCAGGGCCGAGGCGCAGAAGGCGATCGATGCCGCCCGGACGAAAGCCCGGGAAATTATTTCCGTCGAACTGTCCCTGGAGGACGTTGCCGACCAGGAAAAAGAGATTGTCGCCCAGGCCGAGGACGAAGCGCGCAAGAACATGGAAGAAGCCGAGCTTCGGGCAGCGAAGCTCAAAAAAATCGCTTCCGGAAAGATCGACAGCGTCGTCCGGGATATTCTCGTCCATATGAAGGGCACGTACTAGGGCACGTACTGAAGACCGCGACGAGGTCAATGGCCACTTCGTCGGTTGCCCGTTCCAAAGGATCGCATGACAATCCTGACGACCCCGTACAAAGCCGAAAAACGTCCGATGCGGGACGGCTTTGTAAACGGGTCCCGGAGAAAGAGGCGCACACGGGGCGCGTCTCGGTGACGGGTGATGCGCTCCAACCAGACATCCTGCCTTGTCAGGGAGTCGTCTTTTCTTGAAATAGCACTCAAACAGGTGTAAGAAATCCCCTAAAAAAAGGCGGAGTGGCACCATGACTGAAATCGTTGACGTATCCGCACGTGAAATCCTTGATTCCCGAGGGAATCCGACCGTGGAAGTCGATATTACCCTCAGTTCCGAAATCATGGGCAGGGCTTCGGTTCCGTCGGGAGCTTCAACGGGTGAACACGAAATGCTGGAGCTGCGCGATGGCGACACCGGCCGTTACGGCGGCAAGGGTGTTCAAAAGGCCGTGCGAAATATTATTGAAAGGATCGGTCCTGAAATAACCGGCATGAACTGCCTGGACCAGAGAGCGATTGACCTGCTGATGATCGAACTTGATGGAACTCCCAACAAGAGCGGTCTCGGAGCCAATGCCATGCTGGGCGTTTCCCTGGCCTGCGCCAGGGCGGCGGCTGAAGTGCTCGGGCTTCCCCTCTATCGCTATCTCGGCGGAGTCTCCGCGTGTGAACTGCCCGTTCCCATGATGAACATCATAAACGGAGGGCAGCATGCCGACAATAACGTGGACATACAGGAATTCATGATCATGCCCCTGGGAGCGCCTTCCTTCAGGGAAGGACTGCGCATGGCGGCGGAAGTCTTCCACAGCCTCAAGTCTGTTCTGAAAGAAAGGGGATATAACACCGCCGTCGGAGACGAAGGAGGCTTCGCGCCGGACCTGAAGTCTAATGAAGAAGCCCTGATGGTTATCATGGAGGCCGTCCAACAGGCCGGGTATGAACCGGGAACCCACGTGGCTATCGCCCTGGATGCGGCGGCAAGTTCTTTTTACCGGGAGGGGCGATACGTCCTTGCGGCGGAAAGGAAGTCCGAACACTCGGCGGAAGAACTCGTCGATTACTACGAACGGCTCGTCTCGCGCTACCCGATCGTCTCCATCGAAGACGGCCTGGCCGAGGACGACTGGGATGGCTGGAAACTGCTGACGGACAGGCTGGGCGGACAGATTCAGATCGTGGGCGATGATCTCTTCGTCACCAACAAGGAACGGCTTGCCAGGGGGATCTCCCGTGGCGTGGGCAATTCGATTCTCATCAAGCTCAACCAGATAGGGACTCTGTCGGAAACTCTCGAGACAATCCTGCACGCCAGAGAGGCGGCCTACACAACGGTCATTTCCCACCGATCGGGCGAAACGGAAGACACCTTTATAGCCGACGTGGCCGTAGCCATGAATTGCGGGCAGATCAAGAGCGGTTCTCTGTCGCGGAGCGAACGGCTTGCGAAATACAACCGTATCCTCAGAATCGAGGAGGAACTGAGTTCAGCCGGCATCTACCGCGGCCGGGCGGCGCTGTACTGCATCATGTAGCGCGGGGCCTGGAAGGGGGGGAAAACGCGTATCGCTCCCGCCGCGCCGGTATTTCAGCGGGGGGATACGAACTTGAACAGTTTCTGCCGGATCGTCTCGAGCCGGCTCCGGTCTTCGTTGAGGACAACTGTTTTTGTTTCCCTTTTTTTCTCCCGCTTTCGGCCTCCCTCGACACTTCCCGAGGAAACGGTGACGACTCCGGCATCGTTGAGGAAACGGAGGGCCCCCTGGTAATTCGGCGGTGAGAGGGCTTCCTCCCGGGCGATCTCTCCCTTTTTATACATCTTCATTCCCAGTTTGTGGGTTTTCCTGAGAAGATCGCGGTCACTCCGCTCCTTGTTTTTCAGGTACGAACTTCCCCGGAGAACGATCCAATAGGATTCTATATAGTTCTGTATCAGGCCCGCGAAGGGCGCGAGGCTGATTCTGCCCCTGCCCGTGATGATCAGACGCGATGTTTCATCGAAGAAATGATCCCGGGCGACCATGCCGCGATCGGCAAGGTACAGCAGGGTTTCCCGTATTTCTTCGAGGTCGTCGCTTTCGTCATCGAATATGAATTCATTCCAGAACAGCCTTTTCAGAAACCGGTAGTCCTCCATGACCCGGGAGAGGAGAATGGTATCCTCGTCACTGGAAAGGATCGAGGCGGCCACAAATGAAATGGGCAGGAAAAAGTGCAGTATGGTGTTCTTGTAATACTCAAGCCCCATACGGCGACCACTTTCAACAGAATAAATGATCTCGGCGAATTCCTCGTCGGGCTCGTCATCCTCATCGATGCCCATCTTCGATATGTTCCCCGATGATTCAAAGAAGTTGAGGGCTTCGGTTATGGCATAATCGATTCCAGCGAAGGTCGAGGAAAAGCAGACCTTCCGATGCTCGAGGTAGTCATGCAACTCGTCAATGATGCTTCTGAGATCGTCGTGGGCGATGCCCCGCCGGTAGTGCCCGAGCAGTGCCGCCGCCACCAGAGCGAAGGGCGTCACCACGGATACGTCGTTGATCCTGTGGGCGATCTCGTAGCCCATTTTCCGGTACAGGCTTTGCCGTTCCTCGGTGGTCCGCTCCTCTATGGATGGATCGGCCCGGTCCAGGTATTCCTTGATCTGTATCGGTTCGCCGATGTTGAGGTACACCCGGCCGTAGCGTTTCTTGAGCACACGGCTCGACTTGACGATGCCCGCCGTGGATTCCTTCTTCTTGACTCCGCCGCCCAATTCCTGCAGGTAGGATTTTTCTTCTATGACCTTGTCATATCCTATGTACACGGGAATGATGGCGATATCATCACAGGCCTTTTCGCGGTATGCCTGGATTACCATGGAAAGAAGGCCGTACTTGGGCATGACCATCTTGCCTGTCCGGCTCCGGCCCCCTTCAATGAAGAACTCGAGGGGATGACCTTCCTGCAGAAGCACTTTGATGTACTTTTCAAAAACCTGTGCGTAGAGCCTGTTCCCCGCGAAGGTCCTTCTCAGGAAAAAAGCACCCGACCGTCTGAAGATATGTCCGATAGGCCATACCAGGAGGTTGTTCCCGGCGGCGATGAAGGGAAGCTGAATATTGTTGTAATAAAATATGTAGTGAATCAGGAGGTAGTCGATGTGGCTGCGGTGGCAGGGAACAATGACAAAGGGCATTTTTTTTGATATTTCACGTATTTTTGCGAGACCCTCCCGGTCGATAACGACACCGTCATAGATGTTGTTCCAAACCCAGGTAAGGATCCGGTCGAGGACGGCGATATAACTGTCGCGATAGTCGGCGGCTATTTCATGCAGGTAACGGGAGGCTTTCCGCACCACATCCTGCAGTTCACTGCCTTCCTCCTCGGCGATTTCCTGCATGACTCGAACCATCTCTACATCCCTGAGAACCTGGCCGACGATTTCATCACGTGATTTAAGCAGAGGGCCCAATATTGAGCGCCGTTCGGCATTGATCCTGGAAGTAATTTCCTGCCGGAGCAGGTTCGACAGGATTCCCGGCGACGCGTTTCTGTTCTCTGCCATAAATTGTTGAAGGTCGATGGGTTTGCAGGAAATAACGGCGGCTTTCCGGGAGAATCGGAAGAACAGGACGGACCGGCGGACAGGACCGGGGTTGTCGGAAGGTCCGAAGAGAATCTCCATGAAACTTCGCACTTCCCGCTCCCTTCTCCTGCCGTAAACGACGAGTTGGGGAACGAGAAAAACAGGCGCGGTCATCTCAGGCTGGGCTTCGATAAGCTGAAGAAGGGGGTCTTTCGGGTAGGGGCTGCTGACATGGGCGGAACCCCGGACATAGATGAGGCTGCTTTTCCCCTCAGTGGTGATCCGCTTGAGGTACTTGTTCCTGTAAGGATTGTTGATAATTCTCGAGACCAGTGTTCTGATCGCCTTTCGGTACGGTTGCCAGAGGAGCATGCCGGTTCCGTGGCAGTAGGCCGGTGGATCGATATCGTTCCCGGCAAGCAGGCTGCGTATGATAAGGCAGTTGAGCTGGCTGCGGTTTTTAAGACTGTATACGACGATACCCCGTGTCGAAAGGTCCTTCAGGGTTTCAACATCCTCCTGCGCTATGGTAACCCGTGACAGCATTCGGTCCAGGATCCAGAAGAACGGATACCGGGTCGGAGCGGAGAGTTCCCCCTCGTAATGCTCACCGGCCCGGCTGATCCACCGGTACAGGCGTGACAGCAGCTTCCGGGAGGGATAATCCCCTCGTTCTATACGATGCGTCAGTTTTTCGAGCACTGTCGGCTCCTCGTTGTTGGTACGGACCACAAGGGGTGATCGGAAGGTTTTACGGCAGCCATGGGATCATCCCGTCAATCAGCGTGATCGTCAACACAGTACTCAGGAAATCGTTGAACCATGTATTCCCTGACATATTCTTCGATTTCGTCGGCCTGGTCAAAGGCGAGAACCCTCCGGAGCAGCTCCTTCGATTCCTTGAAGGTCGATTCCCGAATGATTCCTTTCACCCTGGGAATGGCCAGGGGTGTCATGCTCAGGCCGTCAAGTTCAAGCCCCAGCAGGAGCATGGTGCAGAAGGGATCTCCCGCCATTTCACCGCACATGGCCACCTTGATTCCGGCCTGATGACCGGCGGTGACGATATGTCTGATAAGCTGCAACACCGCCGGATGACAAGGCTTGTAGAGGTATCCCACATTTTCGTTGACACGGTCGATGGCCAGGGAATACTGAATAAGATCGTTGGTACCGATACTGAAAAAATCAACTTCCCGGGCAAGGGCTCCTGCCATCATTGCCGCCGAGGGAACTTCGATCATAATCCCCAGCTTTATGCCCTCATTGAAGGGGATTCCCTCGGTGCGAAGTCCTTCCTTCACCCTCTCGATTATTGTTTTCACCCTCCTGATTTCCTCAACGCCTGAAATCATCGGAATCATGATTCCCGTGTTTCCGAAGGCGCTGGCCCGAAGGATTCCCCGGATCTGTACTTCAAAAAACTCCGGTTCCTGCAGGCAATATCGGACGGCCCGAAGCCCCATGGCAGGATTCATTTCCTCGGCGAGGCACGGGTCGGATATAAATTTGTCTCCTCCCAAGTCAAAGGTTCGTATGGTGGCCCATTTCAGGTGCTCATTTTCAATGAGGGGCCGGTAATGATTGAAATGCTCCTCCTCTGTGGGAGGCTGCTCCCTGTTGATGTAAAAAAATTCAGTGCGGAACAGGCCGACACCATTGGCGCCGTGATGCACTGCTGATGGAATTTCCTCAATAAATTCAAGATTTGCGCCAACGCCAATCCTGAGGTTGTCCCGGGTCACGGCGGGCAGGCGCGCCTCCTTGAGGTAGGTCTCCTCCAGGAGGCGGTAATGAAGTTTCTTGTCTTCATAGCGCTTCAGTGTCTCCTGGTCGGGATTGATAATCACCACGCCGGACGTGCCGTCAACAACCAGAATATCGTCGTTGCGGACTTCGCGGGTTATGTGTTCAAGCCCCACGACGGCGGGTATGCCGAGGGAGCGTGCCACGATGGTCGTATGAGAGGTCTTGCCTCCCACATCGGTGGCAAAGGCAAGAATCTTTCTGACCTTCAACTGCACTGTCTCCGCCGGCGAGAGATCGTGGGCTACAATAATGGTTTTCTCATCGATGTCGTCAATCGTTTCCTTGCCGGCCCCCGACAGATGACGAAGAATCATCTGTACCACGTCTTCGATATCCCGAATGCGTGCCTTCAGGTACTCATCTTCCATCCTGTTGAAAATGCCGCGATAGCGGGTCAGGGTCATCTCCAGGGCCCATTCGGCGTTGATCCCGTTTTTTTTGATGAAACCTGCTGTCTGTTCACGCAGGCCCGCGTCTTTGAGCATCATGGCGTGAACTTCCAGAATAAGCGGACCGATACCGTCTATAGTCTCGAGTTTTTCCCTGATGGCGGCGAGTTCCCGTTCCGAATCCTCCAGGGCCTGCCTGAAACGGCCGATCTCCCGCTCTATCAGGGCCGGATGGGATATCTCACGATGCGCGAAGGGCATAGTACTGTGATTGTCCAACAGGTGCGCCCGTCCGTCCGCGATACCCGGAGACACCCCGAGCCCCTTCAACACGATGGTTCGTTTCGATCCCTGTATCGTCACCTATTCTTCTCCGAATTTATCTTCAATAAGTGTCTCGAAGGCCTTCATGGCCTCAGCCGAGTCCGGTCCGTCGGCTACGATGATGATTCGCCCGCCCTTCGGGCAGGCAAGGGTCAGAATGCCCAGGATGCTTTTCCCGTCCACGATGATTCCATCCCGTTCATAGGTGATCCGGGCCTTGAATCGTTTCGCCGTATTGACCAGCGTCGCGGCAACCCTGGCGTGAAGGCCCAGTTCGTTCTTGAGTGTAAAAGCTTGTACACGTTTCATAGCAGGCCGGCAGCGAGTATCGTGATCAGCGAGAATCCATAGAGAATTGCCAGCACGGGAATTCTCAATACAACGAGGCCGCGAAAGAGCATGATGGCGGCAAGCACCATCAGGGCGCCGACCGGTCCGGGCAGGTATTCCGGGCTCCGGAAGAGGGGGCCGGAAAGAAAGCCCGCTCCGAGAAACGCCAGCACCACACAAGATAGCCATCGTATCTTCTTTCCCCATTCGGGCATGTCGATCCTTCTGAGGAAATCCATGGCGCCCGCTCCGTCCCGGTATGCCCTGATGAATCCCGTTATCCGTACATGTCCGTGGACGGCATTGTAGGCGATCAGTACCGTCGCCGGTGCCGGAAGAGAGCCCGTCAGAGCCGCAGCGACTCCCAGAATGGATGCCAGCGGCCTGAGTGATCCCCAGAAAAAGGGGACTCCGAGACCGGCATAAGGGGCCGCGAGTGATTGCTTCAGCCGGACGGCGTCGGCATTCCGGAGTGCTTCTTCATGCTTCAGGACCGACCCGACGATCAGCGACGACATGACGGGGTGGGAACTGAATGAATCCAGGTGGGTGACAAGAAATTCGGCCCTCTTCGAACCCCGTGACTCGGCCAGGGGAGCCAGGACGAAGGCAAACCCCAGGTTCTGCATCCGCGAATAATTCCAGGAGGCGCTTATCAGCAAAGACCGGGCGAACATCCGCAGCAGGCCGATACACCCCTGCGTATCCGTCGTATCCTGTTTCATGATCCCCCCTGGATGCATTCCGTTGCTGCCGCAGCGTTCCTGCTATTCGATATTTTGAACCTGTTCCCGTAATTTGGCAAGTTCGGTCTTAACGTCGATGACGGTTCGCGCAATCTCGAGATCACCGCTCTTCGATCCTATCGTATTGATTTCCCTATGCATTTCCTGGAAGATAAAGTCCAGTCTGCGTCCGGAAGGTTCCGACGCGTCCAGTAGGTCCCTGAACTGGCTGATGTGGCTGTCCAGGCGGACAAGCTCCTCAGTTATGTCGCTCTTCTCGGCCATGAATACTATTTCCTGGGCCAGTCTCGCCTCATCGATTTCTATTTCCGACGCCAGCGTTTTCAGGCGCTCCACCAGACGCTGCCGATATTCCGCCACGACCCGGGGAACCCGGGCGGTGACGGCATCCAGCCATTGCTGTATACGGTCGATCCTGTCTGTGAAATCCCTGTAGAGGATCGACCCTTCCTGCTCCTTCATCTCCATGAGAGCCGCCAAAGCCTCATCGACGCCTTTTTCAATGGAGGACCGGATGTCGGGGTCGTCGTATTCCTGTTCAGAAGCGTAGATGCCGTTTTTTATTGACGTAACCATCTCCAGCGTTATGGGATCGGGCAGTGCCAGTTCGTCCCTGACCCGTGACAGAGTGTCGAAGTAATCCCTGATAAGGGGAAGATCGGCCTTCAGCACGCTGACGTCGGTACCCTCCCGGTCCGTCTCGAGGCGCATCACCAGTTCGATCCTGCCCCGGGACAGGCACTGGGCAATTTTTTTCCTGATCAGCAGTTCGAGGGCGCCGAGACTGCCCGGAACTCTGGTGGTGATCTCCAGGTTGCGGTGGTTAAAGGACTTGATCTCGATGATCACCGCGGCAGTGCCGCAGGTCGTTTCGGATCTGCCGTAACCGGTCATGCTCCGTATCATGCTGTCTCCTCCGGGTTTCGTTTCACGGCCGCCAGCTGCTTCAGATATTTTTCCCGTATTCTTGCGAGCATGCTGATCATCGACGGTTCCCGGTAATCGGGATAGGTCCACGGCAACTCCTGAAAAAACCCGCCGCGGTAGATCAGTGTCAGGTCACCGTACACGCCGTCGCCCAGGTAGGGTCTGTGGGCATAGGGTTTTCCCGTGGCGAGGAGCAGGTGTCCCGTCGATAGGCAGCCCGGATCGATGTTCACACGTCTCCTGTCCTTGCGCGACAGGGCCGCCTCCACGCCATTGGTCGATTTCTTGACAGCCGGAAGCCCGTCGGGCGAAATAAGGGATTCAAAGGAAACTACACGCCGCTTCAGCCCCGCGCCCATTTCCGCCGTGTAATAATCAGTATAGTCAAAGGGCATGACGGTGCTGATGTAGTCCGGTTTACCATAAACGTCCGACATGCCGTCGATTGCCCGCGTGACCCAGTCACTTTCCCTAAAGATCATGCTTGCTACCAGCTTAACCGGATCGGGCCGGCTCAAAAGGCTCATGACATGGTCACCTGGATAGTCTGTGAATGCGGGCTGTCCGCCGGGAGGGGGTTCCATTTCAGAGAACCCGGAGCAGTTCCTCCCGTGTAACCGTTGCAGTTCCAACCTTGCCGACCGCGATTCCGGCCGCGTGGTTCGCCAGCACAGCCGCCTCCCTGGCGGTGGCGCCCGCGGTGGTCGCCAGGGCGAAGGTTCCTATGACCGTATCTCCCGCTCCGGTCACATCGAAGACTTCCTTCGCCACGGCGGGGATATGGGTGATGGCGCCGTTGTCCTCGAAGAGAGCCATTCCCTCCTCCCCCCGCGTGATAAGGACCCCCTTGAGGTGGTACTCTTCAAGCAGCCGGCGCCCGGCCCGGACCAGATCGTCACGGGTGTTGATGTCCATACCCAGGGCCATGGCGGCCTCAGCCTGGTTCGGCGTCATCAGGCCGCAGTCACGATAGAGGGAGAATCCGTTCTTTTTCGGGTCGATGAAGAGCGGTATCCCCGCCCCGGAACAGAGGTTCCGTATCCTGTGGAGAAGCTCCTCCGAGACCAGGCCCTTGTTGTAATCCGATATGACAACAGCCTCGATATCATCAAGCATCGACTCCAGATACCCCGCGATCTTTTTTCGTGCCCCCGCGCCGACGGGGTTCCTGTCCTCCCTGTCGAAGCGGACCACCTGCTGGCTGTGGGCGATGACCCTTGTTTTCACACTTGTCGGACGGTCCGGTGTTATGATGATCCCATCCGTATCGACCTTCATTTCCCTGAGTCGCTCCCTGATCCAGGAGCCCATCTCATCCCTGCCCGCGATGCCGGCGATGAAGGCCCTGCCCCCCAGGGAAAACACATTGTTCAGTACGTTTGCCGCGCCTCCGAGGAGAAGACTTTCCGAGGTGACGCTGACCACCGGTACCGGAGCCTCCGGCGAAATGCGGGTAACCTTGCCCCAGATGAAGTGGTCCGCCATGATATCGCCGATGACAAGTACCCGGGACAGGGGAAATCGATCGAGTATTTCGAGGGCCCGTTTTTTTGAAAGCATTTTTTTCATACAGTTCGTCCGGGAAGTGTCAGTACATCAAATGGAAAACGAACAGGGGTCGTTCCGGGAAGACCGGAGACCCCTGAAACAACAGGGCATGCTAGTATCGCTGGGAACTTTTGTCAATCATTTTCTCATGATAATCCCCCATCCTTTTTGTGTGCTCCGGGTGGGAGCCCGCGGGACGCCCCCCGGCGGCTTTCATGAAGTCGTCAAATACCTTGACTGCTCCCGTTAAAACAGATAGGTAAACCTCCTTACGGAACCCGGAACGACGGGCGCTTTCCGGGCACTGAAATTGAGAGGGAAACATTCCCGCGAACAGGAACGAAGCACCATGGAAGACACCAGCGATCTGTTGAGAATAAAACGGGAAAAAGCGGAGGAACTCAGGGCCGCAGGCATCGAGCTGTACCCCAATGACGTAAAGGTCGAGCACAGTGCCGCCGAAATTCTTGAATACTATGGCGATGCCGATGAGGACGCCCTGTCCCGGGTGAAGGAGACCTTCCGGATCGCGGGCAGGATCATGGCCAGAAGGGTCTTCGGGAAGGCCTCGTTCATAAGTATTCAGGACAGGACGGGGCGCATCCAGGTTTACGTGAGGAAAGAGAAGGTCGGCGACGATTTTTACGGCTTGTTCAGGAAGTTCGACGTGGGCGACATACTGTTCGTCGCGGGACGGTTGTTCAGGACAAAAACGGGGGAGTTGACCATTGACGCCGATGTGCTCAGGCTCCTCTCGAAGGCAATGCGGCCCCTGCCTGAAAAATGGCACGGCCTGACGGACGTCGAGATGCGCTACCGCCGGCGCTACCTGGATCTCATCATGAACCCGGCCGTAAAAGAAACCTTTATCATACGGAGCAGGATCATACATCTCATACGGCAATTCATGCTGGAACGGGACTTTCTCGAGGTGGAAACCCCCATGATGCATCCCATAGCGGGGGGAGCGACGGCTCGCCCCTTCAAGACCTATCACAACACCCTGGACATGGACCTCTTTCTGCGCATTGCCCCGGAACTGTATCTGAAACGCCTGGTCGTGGGAGGCATGGAACGGGTATTCGAAATCAACCGCAGTTTCAGAAACGAGGGGATCTCCGTTCTGCACAATCCTGAATTTACCATGATGGAATTCTACCAAGCCTACGCGACCTATGAGGACCTGATGACCCTGACGGAAGAACTGCTGACCTTCATCGCCCGCAGTATCTTCGGGTCTTTAACGTTTACCTCCCAGGGGGTGGATATCGACTTTACGCCGCCCTGGCGGCGGTTTACCCTGCGGGAGGCTATCACCACCTTTGCCGATGTTCCGCAGGAACGCCTGGATTCGAAAGAAACGCTGCTCGCGGAAGCGCGACGTCTGAATGTACCCGTCAACGATGCCGATCCCGCGGGGAAAATTATCGTGGCTATTTTCGAGCAGACTGTGGAAGAACAGCTTGTCCAGCCGACCTTCATCACCCGCTACCCCGTCGAGGTTTCCCCCTTGTCCAGGAGAAGCTCCGATGACAGTGACCACGTCGACCGTTTTGAGCTGTTTATCCAGGGGCGCGAGATAGCCAACGCCTTTTCAGAATTGAACGATCCCGATGACCAGAGAGAACGGTTCATGAATCAGCTTGCGGAAAAGGAGTCCGGTGACGAGGAAGCCCACGACATGGATGACGATTATATCACGGCCCTGGAGTACGGAATGCCTCCCACGGCCGGGGAAGGAATCGGAATCGACAGGCTCGTCATGCTTTTCACGGATTCGCCTTCGATCAGGGATGTCATCCTCTTTCCTCATATGCGGTCAAAGACCAAAAGGGCCTGATCGGGAAAAGGTACAATACCCCCATGGGTTATGAACTGTTCGTCAGCATCAGGTATCTCAGGGCAAAACGCAAGCAGACCATCATCTCCGTCAACACGCTCATTTCCACCCTGGGCATCTTTCTCGGAGTGGCGGCGCTGATCATTGTCCTGTCCGTCATGAGCGGTTTTGAGACCGAGCTTCGCAACAAGATACTGGGTATCAACTCGCACATTCTTCTCATGCGTCTTGACGGTTCCATGGAGGAGTACCGGCAGGTGATGGACGAGGTGAAGCACCTGGACCGGGTCGTGGCGTCAACACCCTTCGTGTACGGACAGGCCATGGTGAAGAAGGGAAACCGCGTTACCGGTACAGTGCTTCGGGGTATCGCGCCGGAGAGCGCTCTTTCGGTAATTACCGTTGGATCGATGACGGCGGGCGACATGTCCGCCCTTGCCGATGACGCGACCGCCATCGAGGGTGGTGATCTTCCTCCCGTCGTCATCGGCAGGGAGCTTGCAGGCATCCTGGGAGCCCGGTACGGAGACGAGGTCGAGGTGCTCCTTCCCATGGGGATTCCCACGCCCATGGGCACCATGCCCCGCATCCAGAAGTTCACCGTGGCGGGCATCTTCGAGTCCGGATTCTATGAATATGACTCGACGCTGACCTTTCTGTCCCTTTCAGACAGCAAGCGGTTTCTCAACACGGGAGACGCTGTAACCGGAGTGGAAATCAAAATAGACTCCATATACCGCGCCGGGGAAGTGGCCGGCAAGATCGAAGAGCGGCTCGGCTATCCCTACCGGGCGCGGACCTGGATGGAGATGAACAGGAATCTTTTTTCGGCGCTCAAGCTGGAACGGACCGTCATGTTCATCATTTTGAGCCTTATCGTGCTGGTGGCCGCCTTTAACATCATTATTACACTTATCATGTCGGTCATGGAAAAGACCGGTGACATCGCGATCCTGAAATCCATGGGAGCCACCAGGGGCAGTATCATGAAAATATTCATGATACAGGGCCTCATCATCGGCTCCGTGGGTACGTTCCTGGGATGTGTCGCCGGAGTCCTGATCGCCCGGAACATCGAATCCGTCGCGGCCTTTGTCGAGAGGGTGTTCGGCATTACCGTTCTCCCCAAGGACGTCTATTACTTCCCTACGCTTCCCTCACAGGTGAATTATCCCGATGTGGCCCTCATCGTTCTGATTACCCTGGTGCTGTGCTTCGCGGCATCCCTATATCCCGCGTGGACCGCGTCCCGGCTCGATCCGGCGGAAGCCCTTCGGTACGAATAGGAGCCCGTGGTAATGGTATCGATGAAAGCAATAACCAGGACATTCGTCAAGGACAGCATGACCGTCAAGGTTCTCAGAGGCATCGATCTTGACATCGCCTCCGGCGAAACCCTGGCCGTCCTGGGCGTGTCGGGGTCGGGAAAAACCACTCTCCTGCAGATACTCGGCCTCCTTGATCATCCCTCGAGCGGTTCGGTCTTCTACGACGGTATCGACGCTTTTGCCGGGGACGAACGGACACGGGCACGGTTCAGAAACCGCAGGATAGGCTTCGTCTTTCAATTCCATCACCTGCTTCCCGAATTTACCGCCGCCGAGAACGCCATGATGCCCGCCTGCATCGCCGGTATGCCCCGCGGGGAAGCTCTGCTCAAAGCGGAGATTGCCTTGACTGAGGTGGGACTTGGTGATAGGTTATCGCACAAACCGGGAGAACTGTCAGGGGGGGAACAACAGCGAGTGGCCGTGGCGCGCGCGATGATCATGGAGCCCGCCATACTTCTTGCCGATGAGCCCACGGGCAACCTGGACGCGGCAACGGGGCGGAAGATCATCGAGTTACTGCTTCAATTGAATCGGGAGCGGGGAACCACGCTGGTCGTCGTGACCCACAATACTTCCATGGCCGGTCGCATGTCGCGCACCGTAACTCTGAAGGATGGTACATTGCATGTCCTGTAATCACCTCAAATCCCTGGTGGTATTCCTTCTCCTGTCGGCGTTTCTCTGTTTTTCCGTTGCCGGTGCGGAAGAAACAAAAAAAATAGCGGTATTTCCATTCCACATATACAGCGATACCGACGCGTCCTATCTCAAGGAGCGCCTTTCCGACGACATCACGACGGAGCTTTTAAGACAACCCTATGTGAGAGTGGCGGAAGAGGAAGCGGTCACTGACCGTATAGGTGGTCGCACCGTTACGGAAGCCCTCGCGCTCTCCGTGGGGAAGGACCTGGAGGTCGATTATGTGATCATGGGAAGCCTGACCCGGCTGGGGAACCTGATCAGCACCGATGTCCAGGTGGTTGACGTGGAACGGGAGTCGACCATTCGCGACCTCTACTTCCAGGGCCGGGGGCTGGAAAGCGTCGGCTCCATATCACGGAATCTGGTCGAGGAGGTGCTGTTTCGCCTTTTTGCCGCCCAACGGGTGGCGGAGGTTCGCTTCGAGGGAAACCGGCGAATTGAGGAGGGAGCCATCCTCAATGTCATACAGAGCGTGAAGGGGACACTCTTTTCGCAGCGCCTTCTTTCGGAAGACATCAGGTCCATTTACGGAATGGGTTTTTTCAGTGATGTGGCCGCCTCCGTGGAAGATTCAACCGAGGGACGGGTCATTACCTTTACCGTTACCGAGCGTCCCCGTATTGCCCAGATACTCATAGAAGGCAACAGGAAGATAAAAGAAAACGACATACGGGATGTCATTTCCGCCAAAACCCGCCAGATGTTCAATCCCGAGAGAGTCAACACCGATGCAGAGAACATAGAACTGCTCTACAAGGAACGGGGATACCTGAACGTGGAGGTAGCCTATACGGCCGAGGCCGACGCGGAAGGGCAGGATGTCTATGTTACCTTCACCATTGTGGAGCATAGAAAACCATCCATCAGGACCATATCCTTTGAAGGAAACATGGTTTACACCGATAAAGATCTGAAAAAGATGATGAAGGCATCCGAGTGGGGTATTTTCAGCTTTCTCACCGATGCCGGCTTGTACAACCGGACTGAATTGCAGGCCGACATAGAAAATCTGACCGTTTTCTATCATAACAACGGCTTCATCGACGCACAGATCGGAGATCCCGAGATCAGCATTGACGATCGATGGATATACGTAACTATCCCTGTTCAGGAAGGCCGCCAGTATCAGGTAGGAGACGTGGGCATCACCGGGGACGAACTGGATGTTTCCAGGGATACCCTGATGACCGGTCTCGAGATCAGGAAGAAAGATTTTTTTGACAGGGAAGCGATCATCAGGGACATGGAGTATCTGACGACAGCCTGCAACAACGAAGGATACGCCTACGCGAACGTGATTCCCCGAACGGTGCCGAGCCCCGAGAGGCAGAAGATCGACATAACCTACCATATCGAAAAGGGCAGGATCGTTCACATCGACAGAATTTCCATAACCGGGAATACCCGCACCAGGGACAAGGTGATCCGCAGGGAACTGGCCGTCATAGAAGGACAATTGTACAGCCGGGACAATCTTACCGGCAGTTACGAAGGTCTGAACCGCCTTCAGTACTTCGAGGAAGTCAACTTTCAAACCGAACCGGGCGCCGACGAATCTCTCATGGACGTCAATGTCCACGTCAGCGAAAAGGCAACGGGACTTTTCAGCGTCGGAGCGGGCTACAGTACGATCGACAAGGTCATTTTCATGGCCGAAGTGGCGGAACGCAACCTGTTCGGCCGGGGCCAGACCATCAGCGCCAAGGGATACGTGGGATCGGCAACCACCAATTACGAAATCTCCTTTATCGAGCCCTGGCTCTTCGACATACCTCTCTGGAGCAAGGCCGAGCTGTGGAAAATGGAACGGGAGCGCGACACCTACGACGTCTATACAAAAGGCCTGGCGGGAACACTGGGGTACCGTCTTTTCGAACGGGTGGACGGCTACATCCGCTACCGACTGTCTGAAAATATCGTTAAAAACATATCGCCCTATGCCTCTCGCTTTGTGCGGGACCAGGAGGGAAAAATCATGTCGAGCGGTTTGACGATCACACTGGTTCGGGACACCAGGCATCCCTGGATGATGCCGTCGCGTGGTTCGAGAAACAGTGTTGCCGTCGAATTCACGGGCGGTCCCCTGCAGGGTGACGCGAGTTTCACCCGATACAGCGGTGAAACCCGCTGGTTCTTTCCGGTCGTCAGTGATTATGTCTTCAGCGTGGCGGCTCAATTCGGGCTGATACACGGGAATGAGGGGAAGGAAGTTCCCATTTACGAGCGCTTCTATCTGGGCGGCATCGGAAGCCTTCGAGGGCTTCGTGATGTGGGTCCCCGCAGTCCGGACAATCTGGACGTGATCGGGGGCAAAACGATGATGGTCTATACCGCCGAGTTCCTTTTCCCTCTCCTCAGAGACGCCGGCATACGGGGTGTCATCTTCTACGACACGGGCAATTCCTGGGAGAGCGGCTTTCACTTCGACGACATGCGGCAGACCGCAGGGGCCGGTGTCCGCTGGAATTCACCCATCGGACCCTTCCGTCTCGAGTGGGGGTATGTCCTCGACCGGAAGGAGGGGGAGTCACCCAGCAGGTGGGAATTTACCATCGGGATGATGTTCTAGTACCGTGTCACGCTTTTTTGGTATCTCGAAGAGTGTTCCAAACGCCTGATGCGGCAGGTTTGACGAACTCGCACCAAGCCGGAAAACTTACAGGGTACGGGGAACCCCCGGCGGCGCAGGGCCGGGGGCTGACAATGGCTGGAAAATAACTATTTCGCTTCAAGGAGAGGAATACAACGATGAGAAACCTGGTAGTCTGTATGTGCATAGCGGCGGCCTTCGTTCTGACCGGCGCAACCGCAGTGGCGGCCGAAAAGATCGCTTTTGTTGATATCCAGAGAATTTTCATGGAATCGGAAGCGGGTAAGAGTTCTGCCCTGGAATTCAGAAAACTCGTGGAGAAAAAGCAGGGTCAGATCCAGGCGCAGGAGAGGGAATTGCAGAAAACCCAGGAAGAACTCGAACAGCAGCGGTCTGTGCTGACGGAATCAGCCTATCGGGAAAAGGACCTTGATTTCCAGAAGCGGCTCCGCGATTACAAGCGTTTCGTGGATGACGCCAATGAAGAAATGAGGATGCGAGAGCAGCAGATGACGCAGCTCCTGATTCCCGGAATCCAGAAGATCATAAATGAAATCGGCAAAAAAGAGAATTATACCGCGATATTTGACGTGGGAACCGGGGGCCTGCTCTTTACCTCCGAGGCAAAGGATATTACCGGCAAGGTTATTGAAGCCCTCAACAAGGTTGCCCGCTGAACGGGACGACAGGCTATCGATGACGGGGGTTCGGATCCTGAACCCGTCACACCAGGGGCGCCACCGTCTTGTTGAGACGGGGACGCCTCGTTGTGTTACTGCTTCCCCATCATCTACAAATCTTTGATACGCGGACATCCCTTATGGACGGGCCCGTTCGGAAAAGAATCATTGTATGCACAAGAAACTCAGTGACATAGCATCATTTCTCGGAGGATTCGTCATCGGTGACGGAGACGTTGAGATCCGGGCCGTTTCGGGCATCGAAGAGGCATCGGAAGGGGATCTCACCTTCGTGGCAAACCCCAGGTACCGGGCTGACATCGCAACAACCGGCGCGTCGGCCATTCTGGTTCCGCGGGATATCACCGCTGCCCCGAAGCCCCTGGTGGTTGTCGATGACCCTTACGTTTCTCTGGCCCGGGTCCTGACCCTGCTCTACCCGGATGAAGCCCCCCCCGCCGGGATCAGCGAAGGTGCCTTCATCGCCCCGGACGCTTCCATTGCCGAGAACGTGACCATCTGCCCCGGGTCCTGCGTGGGATCCTCAGCCCGCCTGGATCGTGGTGTGACACTCTACCCGGGTGTTGTCGTGGGGGACGGCGCGGTCATCGGTGAGGACTCGGTTCTGTATCCCAACGTCACCATCTACCGCAGATGTATCATAGGGAAGCGGGTAGTGCTGCACGCCGGTGTCGTGGTGGGAAGCGACGGATTCGGTTTTGCCGGCCCCGGGACCGGGAACGTCAAGGTTCCCCAGGTGGGGATCGTCAGGATTGACGACGATTGCGAGATCGGCGCCAACACGACCATCGATCGTG
Source organism: Syntrophales bacterium (assembly GCA_023228425.1). Lineage (NCBI taxonomy): Bacteria > Pseudomonadati > Thermodesulfobacteriota > Syntrophia > Syntrophales > Syntrophales bacterium. The sequence continues at coordinate 45,444 of JALOBE010000006.1, read as the reverse complement.
GAACCCTGGGGGTCACCTGGATCAAGGAGGGTGTCAAAATAGACAACCTGGTGCAGATTGCCCACAACGTTGTGATCGGCGAGCGTTCAGTGGTCGTTGCCCAGGTGGGTATATCGGGCAGCACCAGGATAGGGAGAGGAGTCCTCCTGGGAGGACAGGCCGGCCTTGTGGGCCATATCACGGTGGGAGACGGGGCCATGGTGGCCGCCAAAACCGGCATTCACAAGAATGTTCCCCCCGGAACGGTTATGTCCGGGTTCAGCCAGATGCCTCACCGGCTATGGTTGAGGACGCAGGCCACCCTTCCGCAGCTGCCGGAGATGAGAAAGCGGCTCCTGGATCTGGCCGCAAGAATTGAGCAGATCGAACAGGTTCTGCAGAGCATGAACGACAATGAGGCAGGTACTCAATGAAAATTCACCCTTCCGCAATCATTTCCCCCCGGGCGGCCATCGCCGAGGGGGTTGAAATAGGTCCCTACAGCGTCGTGGGACCCGACGTGTCGATCGGGGAGAATACCCGAATCGCTCCCCACGTTGTTATTGAGGGACCCACGGAGATCGGCAGCGGCTGTTCCATCTTCCAGTTCGCCTCCGTGGGGGCGGACCCGCAAGACCTCAAATTCAGGGGAGAACGGTGCAAGGTGATCATCGGCAACAACAATACCATACGGGAGTGTGTTACGATTCACCGGGGCACGGCCGCCGACATCGGTATGACCATCATGGGCGACAACAACCTGATCATGGCGTACTGCCACGTGGCCCACAACTGCAGCCTGGGGAACAATGTCGTCATGGCCAACGCGGCCAACCTGGCCGGCCATGTCACCATCGGAGATCATGTCACCATCGGCGGCATGACCGGTATACACCAGTTCTGTTCCATCGGGAGCTACGCCATGGTCGGAGGCGCTTCGGCTGTTGCCGGCGATGTTCCTCCCTATGTGATCGTTTCAGGAAACCGGGCCAGGCTTTACGGCCTCAACCTGATCGGTCTGGAGCGGAAGGGCTTTGCTCCGGAAACGGTAAAAACTCTGAAAGAAGCCTACCGGATACTCTTCCGTTCCTCGCTTCTGTTGAAAGACGCCATCGGGAGGGTGAGAAATGAGCTGGAGGCGATTCCTGAAGTGAACCACCTCATCGAGTTTCTTGAAAAGTCTCAACGGGGAGTATGCCGTTAGACAGTGCCTGAGACCACTGCATTGTGCCGTTTCGAGGAGCATCACGACGGGAAATCGTTCTTTACTGTGGTTATCGTTCAGGCTTTCCTGCCGCTATAGTTTTCAAGGCTCTCTGTCGATGATGGCTGTGAAAGGTGACATGCGCCATGGGTATGCTTAAGGTAGGTGTCGTTGGAATCGGACACCTGGGGACCTACCATCTCCAGAAATACGAGATGATTGAAGACTGCGTCATCGCGGGGGTCTCCGACATACAGCAAGACCGGACGGAACAGGCGGCCGGGCGTTACCGGTGCGAAGGCTTCACGGACTATCGCCGCCTCATCGGAAAGGTGGACGCCGTCAGCATTGCGACCCCGACGGTGACACACCACGCCATCGCCCGGGATTTTCTGGCCGCCGGCGTCGATGTACTTCTGGAAAAACCCATGACCCTGACCCTCGAAGAGGCCGACGACCTGCTCGAGGCGGCCGAACAGGGAGACCGCATCCTGCAGGTGGGGTTCATAGAACGATTCAACCCGGCTGTCATCGCTCTCGAGAAGATCATAGAACGACCGGTCTTTATCGAGGCCCATCGGCTGCATCCCTTTTACAGCCGGGGTACCGATGTAGATGTCATACTGGACCTCATGATTCATGATCTCGATCTGGTGCTCGCTTTTGTCGCGTCTCCGATACGGTCCGTCGATGCCGTCGGGGTGTCGGTTCTGTCCGATAAAGTGGATATAGCGAACGTGAGGCTGTCCTTTGAAAATGGCTGTGTGGCGAATATTACCGCGAGCAGGGTAACGGGGAAAAAATTGCAGAAAATACGGTTTTTCGGGTTTGAAGGGTATCATTCAGTGGATTACGCCAAGCGCGAACTCGTTTCACTCAAGAAACACCCCGACGGTCAGGGGGGCGTGGAAATCAGCATGCGGGACGTAGAGATCGGGCAACACGATCCCCTGGAGGCTGAAATACGGCATTTCGTTCAGTCCGTCATTGCCCGGACTCCTCCCCGGGTGTCGGGGAGGGAAGGAAGAAACTCCCTCGAACTGGCGCTTCGGGTGGCTGAAGTAATGGAAGACGGAAGCGGGGTGCCGGCATGAACATCATGGAACCTCCCTGTACAGGACGGCAGTGATCACCGATGGAAGCTTATAACAATTCTTTTGCCGCACCGAACAAGGACGTTGTCATTATTGCCGGCGAGGCCTCGGGGGACCTCCACGGATCGATGCTCGTCCGGGAGATGAAGGCCGTCGATCCGGCACTGCGAGTTTGTGGAATAGGCGGCGACAGGATGGAAAAGGAGGGCGTGACCCTGGTACACCACGCCAATGAACTTGCCGTGGTGGGATTGACGGAAGTATTCCCGAAGCTGGGAGTCATTCTCGGGGCCCGCCGGAAGATAAAACGTCTTCTGCGGACAAAACGCCCCTCTCTTCTCATCCTCATTGATTTCCCCGATTTCAACATGCCCCTTGCCAGGTTCGCGCACAACCTGGGCATTCCCGTCTTTTACTACATCAGCCCCCAGGTGTGGGCCTGGCGGAAAAAAAGAATTCACTTCCTGGAACAATACGTGGACCGCATGGCCGTTATTCTGCCCTTCGAGGAAGAAATCTATCGCTCCACCAGCCTGGATGCCCGTTTTGTGGGGCACCCCCTCATGGATCGTGTTCTCATGACCTGTTCCCGCAACGAAGCACTGGATCGCCTGGGACTCCGGCCGGAGGGAACCATCATCGGGCTGCTTCCGGGCAGCCGCGAACGGGAAGTCACGTCCCTGCTCCCCTGCATTCTCGAGGCGGCACAGATTCTCGACAGCAGCATACCCGACGCACAGTTCGTGCTTCCCCTGGCCGAGGGAATTCCCCTGGAGACAATCGACGCGATCCGCCGGGACATTCCCCTGGATGTAACGGTTGTAAAGGGACGTTTCTACGAAGCCTTGGGAGTGTCCAACGCGGCCATCGTCACATCGGGCACATCCACCCTGGAGGCGGCTCTTCTCGGGGTTCCCATGGTTATCGTCTACAGGGTGTCCCCGCTGTCCTACCTCCTGGGTAAAATGTTCATCGCCGTGGATCATATCGGACTGGTCAACATCATCGCCGGCCGGGAGGTAGTCCCCGAATACATCCAGGCGGACGCCGAACCCGGGAAGATAGCCCGGGGGCTCCTGGACATTCTCACCGGCGAGGGACGGAGAGAACAGGTTTCCCGTGACCTGGAAGCGTTAAAATCCATGCTGGGCGAACCCGGGGCCGCGGTAAAGACCGCCGCCCTGGCACTTGACCTTATGGAGCGGGGGATCAGAAGCCCCGGCGGGGCACAAGCGGCGGGCCCGGAGATCCTCCCGTTCCGGAACAGGAGCGCCCCGTGATACTCTATACCCGTCTTCTCAGGCTGGTCCGTCCCCACCTGGGCAAGTTCGTCATTGCCCTGCTCTGCATGGCCGGCCTCAGCGCCGCTACGGCCGCCCTGGCCTACCTGGTGAAACCCGTGATCGACGATATTTTCGTCAACAGGGACGCCTCGAAGCTGGCCGTCATAGCACTGGCCATTCTCGTTGTCGCTTTCGTCAAAGGTGCCTGCAATTACGGGCAGATCGTCCTCATGAGCTTTATCGGGCAGCGGGTTGTGACGGATCTGCGGAGCGATCTTTACAACCACATACAGTGCCAGTCCCTGTCGTTCTTTTACCGGAACCCCACGGGGACTCTCATGTCCCGGATCACCAACGATGTAACCTTCATCCAGATGGCCGTATCCGAGGCGGTAACCAGTCTTCTCAAGGACTCCCTGATGCTGGTGGCCCTCACCTTCGTCATCTTTTACATGAACTGGAAACTGGCCCTGATAGCGATTTTTGTCTTTCCCCTGGCCGTCTATCCCATCGTCATGTTCGGCGAGAAAATGCGGCGCGTGGCGACCGACAGCCAGGTGACCATGGGAACTCTGTCCAGTCTCCTGCAGGAAACCATCGCCGGGACCCGCATCGTCAAGGCCTTCGGCATGGAAGACTACGAAGGCCGGCGGTTCGCCCGGGAAAATGAAAACCTTTTCCGGCTGTTCATGAAATCGGTTTCCATCCGTGCCCTCTCCAGCCCGCTTATGGAGTTTCTCGGCCATCTCGGCGTGGCTGCCATCGTTCTCTACGGGGGCTACGAGGTCATCCAGGGCCGTTCAACTCCGGGAACCTTCTTTTCCTTCATGACGGCCCTCATACTCCTCTACGAGCCCATCAAGCGTCTCACCAACGTCAATAATACCATCCAGCAGGGAATCGCTGCCGCCCAGAGGGTTTTCGGCCTCATGGACAGCGCTCCCGAGATTCAGGACCGCGAGGGGGCGCAGATGCTCGCGCCCATGAAGCGGTCCATCGAACTGCGCGATGTAACCTTCAGCTACGGCGATGATCCGGTACTCAAGCGGATCGACCTCACCATCAGGGCCGGTGAGGTTGTCGCCTTCGTGGGCATGAGCGGCGTGGGGAAAACAACCCTGGTCAACTTGATTCCCCGGTTCTACGACGTCACGGAAGGGGCGATTCTCATCGACGGAGTCGATATCCGGGATAGTACGATCCGCTCTCTCCGGGACCAGATCGCCATCGTTACCCAGCAGGTCATCCTCTTTAATGATACGGTCCGCGACAATATCGCCTACGGCGACATAGACAGGAGCGATGATGATGTCATCAGGGCGGCGCAGGCGGCCAAGGCCCACGAGTTTATCATGAAACTGCCCCGGGGCTATGATACGGTCATCGGCGAGCAGGGAGTCAGGCTGTCAGGCGGGGAACGGCAGAGAATCTCCATAGCCCGCTCGTTGCTGAAAAATGCCCCCATCCTCATACTTGACGAAGCCACGTCCTCCCTCGACACAGATTCGGAAAAGGAGGTCCAGGAAGCCCTGGAAACGCTTATGAAGGGGCGAACGACCTTGATCATCGCCCACCGGCTGTCGACGATTCGAAACGCCGACCGTATCGTCGTCCTCTATGATGGAGCCATCGTGGAGCAAGGTACTCATGACGGTCTCATAGCGAAGCGGGGAGAGTACCACCGGCTGTTTACGATGCAGTTCGAAAACAACGGCACCCAGCGGGCAACGGGCTGACGGATCGGAGACACCGACACTATGGCGCGGCGGATAACCGACTACGGGAGAAAAAGACTGCAGGCGGGAAACAGGGCGTTGCCGTTCGTTTCCTTCCCCCTGTCCATCGGGTATGAATCCCTGATCAGGGCCCGGAACCGCCTCTATGACAGCGGGTATGCCCGAATCGACCGGCTCCCGGTGAGCGTGGTGAGCGTGGGCAATCTCACCCTGGGCGGCACGGGGAAAACACCGACCGTGATCATGCTGGCGGGCCTTTTAAAAGAGAGGGGATACCGTCCGGCCGTCATCAGCCGGGGGTACGGGGGTACAAGCAGAGCTTCGGCCACGATCGTGTCCGACGGCGTGAACCTACTCTCGACCGCCGGAGAGGCGGGCGACGAGCCCGTCCTCATCGCCCGGTCGCTGGAGGGCGTGCCGGTTGCTACCGGCCGGCGCCGTTTCATCGCCGGTCGGGCCGTCCTCGAGCGTTTCGACAGCGACATCCTCATCCTGGATGACGCATTTCAACACCGTTCGCTGTACCGGGACGTGGATATCGTTCTCGTCGACGGCATCCGACCCTTCGGCAACGGGCGCGTCTTCCCCGGAGGCCTCCTTCGTGAGCCCCTGTCGTCGATCCGACGGGCTCATATGGTGGTCGTGGTGGACGGGCCGCCCCGGGGGATCCCTGAGGAAATCGGGGAGCGGGCGGGCCCCTATACCCCGCTCTTCCGGGCCGGACGCCATGCGAAGGACCTGCTCGACTGTGCCGACGGAATCAGCCTGCCCCTCCATTCCCTGCGGGGGGAATCGGTGGCCGCTTTCGCGGGAATAGCCGAACCGGAACGGTTTCGCGCCACCCTGGCCCCCTGGTGTGGTCGTGTAGAGCCTTTTCTTGCCTTTCCGGACCATCACGCATACAATGAAAAAGATGTGGAAACCATCATGGCCGCCTCATCCGGCCGAAGCATCGTCACCACCGAAAAAGACGGAGTGAGGCTGCGGCGCCATCCAGGCTTCTACAGACAACTGAAACTTCTTCGCATCGAGATGCGCCTGGACCCGTCGCCTGACGAACTGATGAGCCTGCTGCGCCGGAAGATCGAATCCTGACACATTCCCGGCGCTCGACGGTGGAGGTTCTCTCACCGGCCGGGACAGCCTGAAGATGGAGAAGAAAGGTGGATAACAGCAGGTGTTTCAGAGCAGGAACCTTCCGAAAGTCGAACATCTCCTGATTCGGGGAACCAACTGGATCGGCGATGTCATCATGAGTCTGCCCGCTCTGTCGGCGGTGAGAAACAGCTGTCCCGAAACACGGATCGCGGTACTGGCAAAACCATGGGTGGCGGACCTGTATCGACTTTTCCCCGGGGTAAACGAGGTGATCCTGTTCCGCAGTCCGGGCGTTCACGACGGAATCGCGGGAAAGTTCCGTCTCGCCCGGGAGCTCCGGGTCCGTCATTTCGACGCCGCGCTGCTCTTTCAGAACGCCATCGAAGCGGCCATTATCGCCGCCCTGGCCCGCATACCCCTGCGGGCGGGATACACCACCGACGGGCGCGGGCTTCTTCTGACACACCCGGTTAGAAAAAAGAAGTATATCGATACCCTCCACCAGACGCACTATTACCTCGAGATGGTGCGGTCACTGGGGTTCCGCTCCGATCCCGACGAGATGGCGATTCGGCCCGACGGGGACAGTCTTCGGCGTGCCGATGAACTGTTCAGAAACGAAGGTATCGGCCGGAATCACCCCGTGGTGGGCATTGCGCCGGGGGCATCCTACGGTCCCGCCAAGATATGGTATGCCGAGCGATTTGCCGAGGTCGCGGACCGGCTCGCAGATCATCATTCGGCGCGGGTCCTGCTTTTCGGCGGCAGCGACGATACCGTCCACACGGGCGCCGTGGCGACGCACATGAAACATACCCCCCTTGACCTGGCGGGGAGTACGACCCTCGCGGAAGCGGCGGCCCTCATGAGCCGGTGCGATCTCGTTGTTGCGAACGATTCCGGCCTCATGCACCTGGCCGGCGGGCTGGGTGTGCCCCTCATCGCCATTTTCGGGTCCACAAATCCCCGGGCCACATCTCCTCTGGGAGCCCGCAGCCATGTCCTCTACCGGAAGGCGCACTGCAGCCCCTGCCTCAAAAAAACATGCCCCGGCGATTTCGCCTGCATGGACGGTATAACCGTTGATGACGTTTACACCTTGGCGGCGCGGCTTCTGGAAGAGCGGAAGGAGTGAAAACCCGGTGAACAAAGAGGCCGTATTTTTTGACCGCGATGGAACCATAAACGAGGAAGTAGGCTATCTTTCGAGGCTTGACCAGCTCGTCCTGTATCCCACCGCAGCACGGGCCATCAGGATGGTCAATGAGGCCGGCATGATGGCTGTTGTCGTCACCAACCAGTCGGGTGTCGCCCGGGGGATCTTCGACGAAGCCTTCCTTGAGAAGGTCCACCGGCGCCTGCAACAGATGCTCGCCGACTCGGGCGCCCGGATCGACCGGTTCTATTACTGTCCCCACCATCCGGCGGAGGGGCGGGTTCCCTACGTCCTGGACTGTGACTGCCGCAAACCCAATCCCGGAATGATCCTCAGGGCCGCCCGGGAACTTCACATCGACCTGGGCCGGTCCTACATGATCGGCGACACGTTTCGGGACGTGTCGGCGGCACGCAGGGCGGGAGTCACGGGAATCCTCGTGCGAACGGGATACGGGGCGCGGCAGTCTGATTCGGAGGATCTGCGGGGTGACGGCCCGGAGCCTGCCTACAACGCCCGGGACATACTCGATGCGGTCTCATGGATCTTGAAGGATCGGAGTCGTGAACATTCTTATCGTTAAATTGAGCGCCGTCGGAGACGTCGTTCACACCCTGCCGTCGCTATCGGCACTGCGAGAGGCCTACCCGGCCGCCCACATCACCTGGGTTGTCGAAGAGGGCGCAGCCGACCTGCTGCACAACCACCCCGACTGTGACCGGGTCCTTGTTTCTTTCCGGAAACGCTGGGTGAACAGCCTCATCCGCGGGCGGAACAGGCGGGAAACGATCGGCGAGATCCGCTCGTTTCTTTCGGTCCTGCGGGACCGACACTACGATCTCGCCATCGATTTCCACGGGCTTTTCAAGAGCGCCGTCATCATCGGATGGTCCCGGGCCGATCGCAAACTCGGCTACCGGAGCATGCAGGAGTTGAGCAGGTTTTTTTACAATGAAACGATCCCCGAGGATATGGAAAAACACGCCGTTCTCAGGTATCTTGATTTTATTGAGCATATTGGCGCCAAGCCCCGTGAGCCCCGGTTTTCCCTGGCCCTGGACGAGCCCGGGCACAACTGGATTGCCGGTCTTCTCGAGCAGCACGGGATCGGAAACGGAGCCCCGTTCATTGCCTTGAGCCCCGTTGCTTTCTGGGAAACCAAGCTCTGGGACAATGATCGTTTTGCCCGACTCGGTGACCGGATCGTTGAGGAGCTGAAGCTCCCCGTTGTCTTCACGGGCGCTCCCGGGAGTGGCCTCATTTGCCGAATCAGGGGCGCCATGAATGCCGATTCCATTACTCTTGAAGGGCAGACCTCCCTCAGGGAACTTGCCTGCCTCTACAGCCGGGCCGCCCTGGTGGTGACCACCGATTCCGGACCCATGCACATCGCGGCGGCGGTGGGAACACCGACAGTGGCGCTTTTCGGGCCCACGGACCCTGCCAGAACGGGGCCCTTCGGGACGGGTCACGTTATCATCCGCTCGAATATTTCCTGCAGTCCCTGTTTCCTGAAACACTGTACCGGCCGGGACTGCATGATGGATATCGACGTTGAAGAGGTATTCGAGGCGGTGAAACAGCAATTGTCACGAAAGGAGACACAACCATGGCAATAAACAGGGAACTGCTTTCCATTCTTGCGTGCCCGGCCTGCAAAGGCGATCTTGTCCTCACGGAGCAGGGGGATGGACTTGTCTGTTATGCCTGTATGCTGCTCTACGAGATACGCAATGATATACCGATCATGCTCGTCGATGAAGCACGGCGCCTTACGGACGTTGACCTCCCGCGATGCTCCGGCGGCGGGAACTGAGGAGGAACAATCATGATACCTGTCAAACGCCGCATCGGCGTCACCGTCCTTGTCACCGCCACGGCCGTCATGGCGGCGGCCCTGCTCTATTGTGTCGTGCCCCACAGGGGTGCCGGCTTCGCGGCCGACGGCTCTCCGGTTTCCGGCGGGAACGTCGGAACATCGTCTGCAATCAGTGGCGACGCCGAACACCGGCGGGGTACGGGAACGGGCCTCGCCGTCTTCGTGGGTGACCTGGTCATGATTCCCGAGTCGGGCGCCGCCGTGGTGTTCCTCGTCACAGACGACCGGGAGCGCTGCCTGCCCATCACAATCGGCCAGTTCGAGGCGCTGGCCATCACCCGTTTCATGCAGTCCGTGACACCTCCGCGGCCCATGACTCACGAACTCCTCCTCGATACCGTAAGCAGGCTGGGCGGACAGATTGTCAGTATAACCGTCGATTCTTTCGACCAGGGAACCTTCAAGGCCTTCATCAGGGTGGGCCTAGAAGACGGGTCCGAGACACTCATCGACGCCCGTCCCAGCGATTCCATTGCCCTGGCAATCAAGGCAGGGGCGGCCATGTATGTCGCCCCCGCCGTCATGGACCAGGCGGGCAGAATGTTGGAAGAACCCGACGACGGGACGCAAGCCGACCCGGGGCCCGACGCTCCCGGGCCGGTCCCTTTTCCGCGGAAACCCGACGCGGAGACTGTACTGTAGGCAGTCCTCACGGCCTCGTACAAAGCACCCCAGCCCGCATCCTACCGCCGGCTCCCCTTCGCCTGCAGCACTATCACCGAGGCGATCACCAGCAGGGCCCCCAGAATCTGCCGTGATTCCATGGTTTCCGACAGGAGTATCCAGGCCATGAAACCCGCCGTGATCGGTTCCAGGGTGGCCGTGATACTGGTCCGCACTGCTCCGATGCGGAAAATGGCTTGATTGTAGCAGGTAAAGGCAATGACCGTTCCGACGATTCCGACGAACAGGACACACCCCCATTGCGCGATTCCCGAGAGGCTCAGAAAGGCCGCCAGGGGCGGATGCAGGATGTTCCAGATAACAGCCGAAAAGAGCAGGCCGAAGAATACCACCGTCCGGGGATCGTAGCGCCGCATGCCCCGGGCGGAAAGCACCGTGTAGCAGGCGAAGAGGACGGCCGAGCACAGCGCCGCGAGGACGCCCGCACGGTTCATGTTCAGCAAGTCAAGGTTGTATGCCCCAACGACCAGGTAGCACCCCGGGATCAAACCCATCAGGGCGATGAACACGACGGCCGGGAGCCGTGCCCGCAGAATCAGCATCGTGTACAGCACGACGAAAACAGGGGCCTGGTATTGGATGAGAACCGCCATGGCCACATTGATCTTGCTGATGGCAAAAAGATAGGTGTACTGGACCGCCCCGAGTTCCAGGCCGAGAGAAATAAAGTAGGGAAGGTCCCGCCGGTCAATCAGCAGCAGCGAGCGATTACTCGTAAACAGCCAGAAGAACAGGAAGGACGAGGCCAGCGTGCAGCGCATCTGGACAAGCCCATGGGCCGTAATGCCGTTGTTGAAGAGAAACTTGGACGCTATTCCCGAGGAGGCCCAGAGAACGGCCGCCAGTACGGCAAAGAAATAGCCCGCTCGGATGTGAGGCTGCCGCGGCAATGCGGGCTCCTCCTCAAGAGTCCTGACGGGGACGCGGCAGTTCAACCACGCCCTTCTCGTCAAAGGTCAGAGCTCCGAAGAAGCCCGTGGAAAGTGTTCCCTTGATACGATAGGAGAAAGTTCCGGGCTGGTCTTTCCGGGTCCATTCACGGATCTGGCGAAAAATGTCCGCCAGGTCGCTTACGGCCGTCACCGTGAGAATTCCTTCACCGAAACGCGGCACCGTAACCGCCCTGTCGCTTACGCCCCGCGCAAAGGGGAGATCGTTCAGCTCCACCTCGAAACTCAGGCCCGTCAGCGGAATATCCCTGCTGTTCGGATTCCGGACCCGCAGTGTGAAGGAAAATCGCTGCTCGAAGAGGGTCGCCTCGATCACGTCAATGCCCACGATCGTCACTGATGGCGGTTTCAGCGTCAGACTCGCGCAGGAGAATACGAACAGCACCACCGCGAGGATCAGGACCGGAATGAGACATCTTTTTTCGGACACAGGCCACACCTCACGGAACTGTTTTTGACCGGTTCACGTTGAAACGTTCACGTGCAGTTCCTCATTAACACAGGGGAGGAAGGATGGTCAATGACCAAAAAACAGTGAAGTTTCAAACCATTGAAGGATGGAAGGACTGCTTTCTGTGTTGACAGGCGATGCTGAATGTGCTGATATCGGATGCACGAAAGCAAAAAAGAGGATGGTGTCTTCTCGGGGCATCGATTCTATGATCAACCTACCCGCAATGAGCAAAGGAGATAGCTATGGCGAGCAAATGGATTGACGAACGAGACTTTGCTTTTCTGTTGCACGAGGTCTTCCAGATCGGAACTGAGCTCCTCGGCAGGGGACCCTTCAGTGACCATGACGTCGACATGGTCAATATGGTTCTCAACGAAGCTGCCAAACTGGCAGAAAACGAGATAGCCCCCACCTATCCGGACGAAGTCCACAAAAAAACCGTCGAGGCAGAGTTCAGGGACGGTACAGTGTTTGTTCCCGAGGCCTACCACAGGCTCTGGCAGCTCTATTCAGAGGGCGGATGGATGTGTACCTCCGACGAGTACGAATACGGCGGCCAGCAGCTGCCCGCCGTGGTGAGTGCCGCCGCCGCGCACATGTTCCTGTCCTGCAACCAGGCCTTCGTCATGTTTCCGGGCCTGACTCACGGAGCGGCCAGATTACTGATCGATTTCTTCGAACACCCTCTCAAAAAAATCATCATCGAGAAAATGTTCACCGGACAATGGGCCGGGACGATGTGTCTGACCGAGCCGGGCGCCGGTTCCGATGTGGGCGCCCTCACGACGGTTGCCAAGCGCAATCCCGACGGAACCTTTTCCATTATCGGCAGCAAGTCGTTCATTTCAGCGGGCGATCATAACCTGACCGAAAATATCATCCATCCCGTCCTGGCGCGGATCGAGGGCGACCCGGGCGGAACACGCGGCATTTCAATTTTTGTGGTCCCGAAGATTCGCATCAACGATGACGGTTCGCTGGGAGCACCCAACGACGTCACCTGCGGCAACATCGAAAGCAAGATGGGAATTCACGGCAACCCCACCTGCACCCTGAACTTCGGTGACAACGGTACGTGTGTGGGATACCTCATGGGTGAAGAACGCCAGGGCATGAGAATCATGTTCCACATGATGAATGAAGAGCGCCAGGGCGTGGGTATGATGGGCGTCGCCATGGCGACGGCGGCCTACCGTCATGCCGTTGAATATGCCCGGGAGAGGTTCCAGGGAACGGACATCATGGCCGGCAAGGATCCCGACGCGCCCCAGGTGCCGATCATACGGCATCCGGACGTTCGGAGAATGCTCCTCAAGCAGAAATCCATCGTGGAAGGCATACGGGCCCTGGCCATGCTCTGTTACTACACCATGGACAAGAAGATGGTAGCCGAGACGGAAGAAGAAAAAACCAAATGGGCCGATATGGGTGACATCCTTATCCCCTTGGTCAAGGCCTACTGTACCGACCTGGGCATGGTGGTCAATGACCTGGCCGTACAGACCTTCGGCGGGTACGGCTACTGCCGCGAGTATCCCGTGGAGCAGATGATGCGGGACCAGAAAATAAACACCATCTATGAGGGTACCAACGGAATCCAGGCCCTGGACCTCCTGGGACGCAAGCTGCCCATGAAAAAGGGCATGGTGTTCATGAACCTGCTGGGCTTTCTCCAGGGCTACATTGCCGAAGCGAAGGCCGTAGAAGGCCTCGGCGCCGAGGCGACCATCGTTGAAACGGCCCTCAACGCCTGTGTCACCAACGCCATGGAGTACAGCGGAATGTTAAAAACCAACCCCTTCGTCCCCCTCCTTGGTGCCTATGATTACATGCATTGCCTCAGCGACGTCATCACAGGCGCGCTGCACCTCAAGATGGCCGTCGTGGCCATGGCGGCACTGGAAACCGCCGCCGGCGACAGGGACAGGAACTTCTACACGGGCAAGATCGAATCGGCCCGATTCTTTGTCAACCGCCGGACCGCCCTTGTTCCGGCCAGATGCGAAACCATCAGGCAGGACGAAACCAGCGCCATGCGCATCCCGGAAGAGGCCTTCATTGTGTAGGGACACAACGTGGTGCAGGGATAGCACAGTAAACAACAACGCAAAGGGGCTGTGACGGGGAATGGTTCCCGTCACAGCCCCCCTGTGATTGTGGGATAGGTGGGTTCGAGCAGGTACCGGTTGACTGTCCCGGCTCGACTCACCCCGGAGATGTTCACACCACCGGGTCAGAAAATTTGGTACTGTCAACTATTTTGTGTGAAATTTTTTTCTGCCGGTTTTTTCAATGATGGCAGGAACGCTCTCCTGCCGGGATCTCCATCGGTTTGGTCCGTCGTTTACACTCTTTGTTGACCCGTTCGACAACATTGGCCGTACGCAAACAGAGCCATTCCTTTTCAGGAAATTTCAGGCAGATAAGACATGACTCAAGGGAGGGAGTTTTTCTTGTCGGCCCTCCCTGTTTTTTTGGAGAAGAACTTTACATTACTTATATTTTTAAAATCTAAATCCTGAGTCCAGATAACAGCATTGAATTCTTGGGCAGTTGCGAGAATTATACTATCTGCCATGGGAAGGTTATATTCTATACTCAGTTTTGATGCTGCCATTGCCAATGATGCAGTCAAATCAACGACAGTACCCTTTTGCATGGCCATGACAGCCTTCAGTGCATTATTTTCGTTGGATTCCCGGAGAATTACATTGAATACCTCATAAATCGTAATCGATGGAACAACAAGTGAAGCAGTATCAGTTAACGGGGCAAGGAAATGTCCGGCATTGGGTTCATCAGCGAAGTATGCAAGCCAGGCGGAAGAATCTATGATGTTCATACCCTGTCTTCCTCTCGATTAAATTCCGTATTGATACCTTTGAGGAATCCTCGAAGTTCTTTAATGTCAAGTTCCGGTATGAGTTCAACACGCCCTGCATATCCAATGACCTGCATTTTTTGACCCGGTCGAAGATTTAATGCCTCTCTAATTGGTTTTGGTATGACGATTTGATATTTGGGTGAAACCGTTACTAAGTGCATGGCCATATCTCCATCGATCAATTTATGTATTACGATACCATGATCGATAATGACTGTCAACATCTCTGGCAGAGGAGGGGTGGCGGTACGTCCTTGACAGTCCCAGATCGTTCCTGTAGAGTTTTTCTATCCCGGAATCGAGGATCAGCGGGCCGGATAAGCCCGGAAAGAAAGGAGAGTCACGGGCCATGGCGACTGAAAATATCTCCGATGCAACCAAGTATTTTGTCGATCTGCGACGTCATATGTGGAAGGACGGAATTGAACTTGATTTGCGACGGCTTATCTGGCAGATCGCCGTGACAGGAAAATACATTTCAGCCAAGATCCACGAATCGAACCGCAAACTCGCGGGAGTCAAGAACATCTATGATGAGGAGCAGCTTGCCCTGGACAGGAGCAGCGACAAAATCCTCAGGAACCAACTGGAATATTCCGGATTCGTCAGAGAATACGCCTCAGAAGAACTCGACCAAATCGTCACGATAGGCAAGGGTGACGAAAAATACTACATAACGGCGGACCCTCTCGACGGCTCGTCCCTTGTGGACACCAATCTTGCCATCGGCACCATCATCGGCATACACAATCAACCCGTTCCATCCCAGGGAAGAAAGACTATGGTGGCGGCCCTGTACATCACCTACGGGCCCTTGATCACCATGGTGTATTCCGCCGGGAAGGGCACCCATGAATTTGTCCTGAACCGCGAGGGAGAATATGTCCTGTCGGAAGAAAACATAGCCTTGGAGCAACGGGGATCCATTTACAGCCTTGGCGGACTGAAACGGGACTGGACGGAGCCTCACGCCCGCTACATAAGCTATCTGGACGACGAGGGATACAAGCTTCGATACAGCGGAGGGTTCGTTCCGGACATCAACCAGATCATGATCAAGCGGGGGGGAATATTTACCTACCCGGCGCTGAAGACATCTCCCCGGGGGAAACTCCGGCTTGTCTTCGAGCTTCAGCCCATGGCATTCCTCATTGAACAGGCAGGAGGACAGGCGACTGACGGAATCCGCTCTATTCTCGACATTGCTGCCGAGAGCCTTGACCAGAGAGACCCTATCTATATCGGGAGTGCCTTTGAGGTAGAAAAGGCCCGGGAGTATCTGGCTGCTCAACAGGAATAAAAAGGAGGCGACCATGATAGTTTCCACTATTGATGATTTGAAAAAGATCACCGAGGGGATACTCCGCCTTGAACCGGACCGGGTGGATGTTCTCGATGAACAACGCCTGAGAAAAGATCTGGTGGACGATCTCATCTACACGGCCGTTTTCAGTCCCCGGGAAGACGTCCGGGAAGCAGCCGCCTGGATCATACGGAGGGCCGGTGCCTCCCTCGACATTCTCCCGTCGTCCATTCAATCCCTCTATGACGCCATGGGAAGGGGAACGATTTCCGACTTCACTGTCCCGGCCATCAATCTCAGAGGGATCACCTACCACAGCGCCCGGGCGGTCCTGCGATCAGCCATGGCCATCGACGCCGGGGCCTTCATTTTTGAAATCGCCCGCTCTGAAATCGGCTACACAAGTCAGAGGCCCGCTGAATACACGACCGCCGTCACTGCCGCGGCCATAAAAACGGGATATCGGGGGGCCCTTTTCTTGCAGGGGGACCATTTCCAGATGAACGCAAAGAAATACGCCGCCGATCCTTCAGCCGAAACAGGCGCCGTCGAGGACCTGATTATTGAAGCCGTGGAGGGAGGCTTTTACAATATCGACATCGACGCGTCCACCCTGGTTGATCTTTCCAGACCGACTCTCGGAGAACAACAGGAAGACAATTACCGTATCACGGCGGACCTGACGAAACTGATCAGAAGCATTGAGCCGGCCGGCATTACAATATCCGTGGGAGGCGAGATCGGAGAAGTGGGAAGCAAGAATACCACCGTTGAAGAATTCATCGCGTTTATGGAAGGATACAACGAGGCCCTTGAAGACGAGCACGCGGGGGTGATGAAGGGGATCAGCAAAATAAGTATTCAGACGGGTACCACCCACGGAGGCGTTCCCCTCCCCGACGGCTCTATCGCTTCGGTAAAGATCGATTTCGACACTCTCCGGAGTATTTCGGAAATCGCCCGCACCCGGTACGGCCTTGCCGGTGCTGTCCAGCACGGCGCCTCCACTCTTCCCGAAGACGCCTTTGACCATTTCCCCCGGACGGGAACCGCCGAAATCCATCTTGCCACGGGATTTCAGAACATCATATACGACAGCGACAACTTTCCCGGTGCCCTCAAAAAGAGTGTGTATGATTACATAAATACAGAGTTGCGCAACGAGAAGAAGGAACAGGACACGGAGGAGCAATTCATTTACAAAACACGCAAGAAAGGCTTCGGCCCCTTCAAGAAGGAACTGTGGCACCTCGACGCGTCCATACTTGAAGCCATAGGATCGGAACTGGAGGATCGCTTCAGCCTTCTCTTCGACAAGCTCGCGATCTCGGGCACCAGGGCCTCGGTGGAAGAACTGATAGAGACCATCGATGTTCCCATTCAGGCGCCGGCGGCGCTTCACCTCTAACGTGCCAAGGAGAGGAGTCATGATCAAGGTCGGAGTAAATGGATTTGGCAGAATCGGGAGGCTGGTGTTCCGGGCGGCTCTTGAAAAGAAGCTTCCGGATGTGGACATCGTTGCCTTCAACGACTTGGCGGACGCAAAAACCCTGGCCCACCTTTTCAAATATGATTCCAATTACGGAGTGTATCCCGCCGAGGTGACGGCCCGGGAAGGTGCAATCATGGTAGACGGAAAGGAATACAAGTTTTTTTCGGAGCGTGATCCCGCCAGGATTCCCTGGAAAGAACTGGGCGTTGACCTGGTCATCGAATCGACGGGATTCTTCACCGACGGCACCAAGGCGGCTGTCCATATCGAAGCCGGAGCGAAAAAGGTTCTTATTTCCGCGCCGGCAACCAACGAAGACGTGACCATTGTCATGGGTGTCAACGAAGACAGCTACGACCCGGACCGCCACACCATTGTCTCCAACGCATCCTGCACCACGAACTGCATCGCCCCTCTGGCAAAAGTTCTCGATGACACCTTCGGTGTCAAATCAGGCCTGATGACAACCATTCACGCCTACACGAACGACCAGAGAATCCTGGACTTCCCTCACAGTGATCTGCGGCGGGCCAGGGCGGCGGCTCTGTCCATGATACCCACTACGACCGGTGCGGCCAAGGCTATCGGCAAGGTTATCCCCGGCCTCATCGGGAAAATGAACGGCTTTGCCATGCGAATACCCACGCCGACGGTTTCCATGGTCGATCTGGTGGTTGATCTTGAAAGGGCCGCCGATATCGACTCTGTCAACAGGGCGTTCAAAAAGGCCGCCGAGGGCCCCATGAAGGGTGTCCTCCGGTACTCCGATGAACCGCTCGTATCGAGAGACTTCGTCAAGGATCCCCATTCCTGTATTTACGATGCCGCCCTCACCTACATCGTGGAGGGTACTCTGGTGAAAGTCTGCGGCTGGTATGACAACGAATGGGGCTACAGCTGTCGCATGATCGACCTGACAGACTACATGGCGAAGGTGCAGTGACCGCTTAACAGAAAAGGCAACAGAACACCGGCGGGTGTCGGAAAGGAAAGTGACCGGCACCCGCTGTCCCGGTTCACAAGCCGGTCTTTCCCTACCCGATCCTGGCTCCCGCCGTCGTCTCGCCGTCAAAGGTCACAAGGCTCAAACCGCCTTTGTCTTCAGCGGCCAGAAGCATTCCCCGGGACTCCACTCCCATGATTGTCACGGGCTTCAGGTTCACTACAACGGCGATGAGCTTCCCCTCCAGATCGCCGGGATTGTAATCCTGTCCGATTCCGGCCACGATGGTCCGCTCCTCGCCCACGTCTATTGTCAGTTGGATCAGCTTTGATGATTTGGGAACGGCTTGCGCTTCAAGAACGCGGGCCACCCGAATGTCCAGCTGCTGAAAGGCCTGTATATCAACGATGTCTTTCATGTCAATTTCTGCAACCTCGGCGGACTCTTTTTCCAGGCTGACGCGGGGGAACAGCGCCTCTCCCCTGTCAAGGACGCTCCCCGACCTGAGACCGCCCCATACCCTGACGGCATCAAGGACGGGGGGTTCGTCCAGGCCCAGCCGTCTGAGAATCTCCGTCGACGTATCGGGCATGAACGGGGAAAGGGCCACCGCGATGACGCGAAGAGCCTCGAGGACATTATACATGACCTCCTGAAGACGGTTCTTCAAAGCGTCAGTCC
This sequence comes from Syntrophales bacterium, assembly GCA_023228425.1. Classification (NCBI taxonomy): domain Bacteria; kingdom Pseudomonadati; phylum Thermodesulfobacteriota; class Syntrophia; order Syntrophales; species Syntrophales bacterium. The sequence continues at coordinate 26,624 of JALOBE010000006.1, read as the reverse complement.
TGGCCAGAACCCATGGCTCGGTTGTGACAATGTACTTGTTGGCGGCATTGATGAATTCCCAAATCGTCATGAGGGCCCTGTGAAACTGGAGACTTTCGAAAGACCGCTCGAGCGTCTCTGCCAGGGATTCTCCCTGCCTGATGAGTCCGCCGTCGAGTTCATCGGACCCGTCCCCCCGGAGGGGCACGGCCCCGGCGCAATACTTCACGGCCATCGAAAGGCTCCTGCTCACCAGGTTACCCAGGTCGTTGGCAAGATCCGAGTTAAGGCGCCCCACGAGACCTTCTTCGCTGAAACCGGCGTCCAGGCCGAAGACCATCTCCCGCATCAGATAGTATCTGAACGCGTCAAGGCCGTACTTGTCTTTCAGGTCAAGGGGCTTGACCACAGTGCCCCGGCTTTTCGACATCTTTCCGGCATCGATGTTCCAGTACCCGTGAACGTTCAGGTGACGATAGGGTTCAATTCCCGCCGCCTTGAGCATGGTGGGCCAGTATATTCCATGGGGCTTGAGGATATCCTTGGCGATCAGATGCTGGGACGACGGCCAGAATGTCCGGAAGTTTTCATGGTCCGGATAGCCCAGGCCGGTGATATAGTTGATGAGCGCGTCGAACCAGACGTAGGTGACATAGTTGTCGTCAAAAGGCAGTGTGATTCCCCAGGTCAGCCGCGATTTCGGCCGCGATATACAGAGGTCCTCCAGCGGTTCCCTCAAAAAAGCAAGTGCTTCATTTCTATAGCGTTCGGGCCTGATAAAATCGGGGTTATCCGTTATGTAGCGAATCAGCCAGTCCTGATACTTGCTCATGGTGAAAAAGTAATTACTTTCCTTCCTCACCTCGGGAACGCTCCGGTGATCAGGGCACCGTCCGTCCACCAGCTCGGATTCACGGTAGAAGCGTTCGCAGCCGACACAATAGTTTCCTTCGTATTCGCCGAAATAGATGTCCCCTGCGTCATATACCTTTTGAAGGATCGACCGGACCACCGCCTGATGGTTTTCATCGGTGGTGCGGATAAAGTAATCATTGGTAATGTTCAGCCTGGGCCAGAGTTCTCGAAACTTGGAACTTATCATGTCGGCATACTCCCGGGGTGAAATGCCCGCGGCAGCGGCGGCTTCGGCGATTTTATCACCGTGCTCGTCAGTCCCGGTGAGAAAAAAAGTGGGCTTTCCCATCATGCGGTGGAAGCGCGCCATCACATCGGCCACGATGGTCGTGAAGGCATGGCCGATATGGGGAGGTGCATTCACGTAGTAGATAGGAGTTGTGATATAGAAAGCGTCTTTCATTGTCATTTCTCCCGGTTCGTCATGATCGTGCCGGTTCAACACTGATAACGTCTTTGACGGAAACCTCCGCCTCCCTGCCCTCTCCGAAATCGACGAATATTTTTTCCTCAAGTACGTTTTGCCTGACCACCTTTCCGCGTCCCTGAGAAAGCACTACCGTTCTTCCGCACCTGGGCATGTTTTTTCGAGATTCCCGGTAACTGTCGTACTCAAAGGCGAGGCAGCACATCAGTCGCCCGCAGAGACCGGAAATTTTTTCCGGATTGAGGAGCATGTTCTGTTCTTTTGCCATTTTTATGGACACCGTGCCGAAGGACTCGAGGAACCCGACACAGCAGAGTTCACGCCCGCACATTCCGATACCGCCGAAAAACCGGGCCTCGCTCCGCACCCATATCTGCCGCAATTCAATACGGGTTCTGTAAGCCGCGACGAGATCCTTGACGAGTCCCCTGAAATCCACTCTGCTTTCAGCAGCGAAATAAAAAACAAGCTTGCTGCGGTTAAAGAGATAGGAGACCTCCACCAGTTTCATGGCAAGGTTTCGATGGGCTATCCGTTTTCGGCAGAATTGAAAGGCCTCTTTTTCAATGCTGCTGTTCTCGGCGGCCCTCGTCAGGTCCGCTTCCCCGGCTTTCCTCAACAGGAACTTCATATTGTCATGAGTCCTTGTCCCGACGGCCACTTTTGTCACCGTAACAACAGTTCCGATGGCTTCTCCATTTTCCGTGTCCACAATAACCGTATCATTTTTTTCGACTGGAACACCGCCTCCGTCGAAAGTATATACCTTTCCCTTCGCCCGGAACCTGACGCCTACCAGGGAGCGGCTTTCCTGATTGTCAATCATTGTGTTCATCCGTTTCAGACGATTTTCGATTTTTTACGATATCGTCACTGTATAGATTCATAAACCCGGCTTACCGCGCCCGATGCGCCGATCCTGAAAAGCATCGCCTCCAGTATCAACTGCCGGTTGCCATTGCGTTCAATACCCTTCCGGGCATGATCGATGGCCTCGAGCGCCATGAGTATGTCTCGGGTGGAACGGGTATTCGCACAGATCGCTGCGGCATCCGCCGTATCGCCGTGAATAAGGAGCCCGTCCCGTCCGTTCTCGCGAAGCACCAGGGCATCGCGGAACCACTCTTTCAGAAGATCGAGCTTGAGGGCGATTTCGTTCCTGTCCTCGCCAAAGCGCTGTGCCGCCACAATCACTGCCAGGGGATTCCCGTCCTCCGCCGTCGCATCCCCGGGAACCATACAGGCAATTATCTCATCTCTGACATGACGCCAGGTCTGCTTGTCCCTGTCCAGAATGCGCCCGATACTTCCTCCCGAAGCGGCGGCAAGGAGTTTCGCTTCGTCCTCATCAAGACCGAGCCGTTCCCGCAGGTACGCTTCCACGGCGTTTGGGGGAAGAGGATTGAAGCGCACCTTCTGGCACCGAGAAAGAATCGTTTTGGGAAGACTCTCACAGCGTGAGGTGATCACTATCAGAACATTGTCCGGAGACGGCTCTTCCAGGGTTTTCAGGAAAGCGTTGGCCGCGGCATTGTTCATTCTGTCGGCATCCTCGATGATCACGACCCGCCGTCTCCCCTCCATGGGGCGAAAGCGCATCCCCTTTGCCACGTCTCGAATATCTTCGATTCTTATGAAGGCGCCCCGGGGAACGACACGAAGGACATCGGGATGATTCCCCGAGACAATCGTGCGGCACGAGGAGCACTGTTCACCGGAGTCCCGTTCCGTGCCCCGGCAGTTCAGGGCCCGGGCGAAGGACGCAGCGACCGTTTTTTTCCCCAGGCCGGCCATCCCGTAAAAAAGGTAGCTCTGGGCAACCCGGTTCATGGCCAGGGAATTGTTCAGAAGGGCGATCTGCCGTTCATGACCGTAGATATTTGAAAAGGGCATGATGGTACTATTCAAGCATGACTGACACCGCATCTTTTACATTCCTGAAGACCGTGTCCACATTACCGCCGGCATCGATAATCCGGAACCGATCCGGCTCCTTTGCGGCAAGAGCAAGATATCCCTCTCGCACCCGCCGGTGAAACTCCAAATGTTCCTCTTCAAACCGGTCATGGGAGTCCCCCCGGATTCCGGCATCCACAGCCCGCCGGCGAACCCGGGCAAGTCCCTGCTCCGGCGGCATGTCAAAGAGCAGCGTGTAGTGAGGTTTCAATGAGCCGGCGGCGAAATCATTGATCATGGCTACATCGTCCCGCGCCAATCCTCGCCCGCATCCCTGATAAGCCATTGTGGCATCGGAAAAACGGTCACACAACACAATGGCACCATCTTGAAGAGCGGGCAGTATCACTCGTTCGACATGCTGGGCACGGTCAGCGGCAAAGAGCAGCAGCTCCGAACGCGCCGTGATATCAAGCGCGATTCCCTGGAGGAGGAGTCTGCGAAGCTCCCTGCCCAGTTCACTTCCCCCGGGTTCACTGGTAGCACGGCAGTGTATGCCCCGCTTCTCCAGATCCGCGGCAAGGAGAGCCATCTGGGTGCTTTTCCCGGAACCTTCGATTCCCTCAAATGTAATAAATAAACCCATACCGTTTCCTGAACAAGGCTATATCATACCATACAAGGAACGCGAAGGAACGGGACAGCGTCTCCGGCCGCCATCTCCAGCGGCTCGCATTATTCGTTTTCTTCTCCCGGCACGATGGCTTCGACGGGGCACGATTCCGCGCAGGCGCCGCAATCGTTGCATACTTCAGGATCAATTACGTACTTATCTTCACCTTCACTGATGGCCCCGAGGGGACATTCGTCTTCACAACTTCCACAGGCAATGCATTCATCAGTAATCACGTAGGCCACGCTTATATCCTCCCCACAAATAAGAATAGTTTAACTTATCCATTGCTGTTTCCCTGAGGACCTCCGGGAAAACAGACTTTTTCACTACTTCCTCAACGGGGCAATCCCTCAATCATTTTCCGGGCGACCCTGCGCCCCACATCCGCCAGGTCGGGCTTGAAAAGACGATACCGCTGCTCATCGAAATGATGCGCCGTCCAGACAATACGTCCCGTGGACACGTCTATCATCTTCATTTCCAGACCCACCCTCGCGATTTCTTTTCCTTTCGGGTTCAGGGTGTGACTCCAGAAAGATACCGCCGCCACAAGGAAAGCCTCGACTCCCAGGGCTTCGCCGATAACGGTACTCAGGTCGGGATCCGAGAAATTGACTACCTCGAGTTTTTCCAGGTAATCGGCGAGATTTGACTTCAGGGGTTCATCTGTCGCCGCTTCCCGGACCCGTTCAGTAGTGAGAACCACGGCATACCTTCCTGTCCGGACAAGCACGTCGGCTATTACCTCGTCCGCTTTCCCGGCCGCATCGCTATGGGGACCGGCGTCGACGGACACAACGGCAATATTTCGCGGACTGAAGCCGGACGCTTCCGGCTCGATTTTCGAATACCGCAGGGAACCGCCGCAACTGACGAGGGCAAGTATCGCCGCAACGATGACGACGGCTTTGAACATTGGTTGCAGTTTCACATCAAACCTGTCTTCACTCCAGTATCATCAGAACAGCAGTCGCTCCACCGTCCTCCATATCAAAACACCCATGCCGGCGATAATATATATGGTCCCGAAAAATCCTTCAAGGGCGGTTCTGGAAAAGTGCGCTTTTCTATCACAAAGTTCCAAACAAATCCACACATAAAAAACTGCCGCCAAAAGTGACAGCGCCAAGGGGGGCGCCGGCCCCGCCCATGTCGCGGCCACAAGCATCACTGCCGTTGCCAGCGATATGCTCTTTACGAGCCTTCGAGAAAAATATTCGCCCATTACGACAGGAAAGGTCTCCCTTCCCACCAGGCGGTCGCTCTGAACATCCACCAGGTCTGTGATAACCGACTTCATAAAAACCAGTAAAAAAACAAAGGCAAAGGCCATTAGCGCGGCACCGGGGGAAACATCCGCCGCTCCCAGGGAAGAAACCAGAGCCGCAACGACGGCCCAGGCAAGAGCGATAAAAATGTTTTTCGATCCGGGAATGTTTTTCAGACTCTTGAAGGGCCACCCGGCGGGAAAAATACGAACGCCGTAGAAATAGCCGAAAATGGAAATCAGGACCAGGGAGACAAAGGGAGCTGTCCCTGCGAAAAAAGAGAGGATTATGGCAAGAGCGAGGGAAATAAAGGACGCGGCCGAGTATGAGGTCCGGTGGCGCAGGTAGGTTTCATCCCTGAAGCTCCCCTGTATGTTTGCCAGGTAACGATCCTGAAGCCTGTTGAGCGTGTGCATGGAAAACACGTAGAAAGCCGCCACAAGTACGTTGACCCAGCTCAGGGCAAGTCCTTGAAGTGCCATGCCGACCGCCGTCAGCGAACCCGCTCCCACGGCTGACCAGATATCGGTCCTGATGCAGAAAAGCCAAATCCGGTAGAGACTGCCCAGGTATCTTTTGCCCCGATCCTTACGGTACATCGTCAGGTAGTCAACCACCCCGTCGGTTATCCAGTTGGGCGTCGACGCCCCGGCTGACACACCTATCGTACCGGCCTGGCCGAGGTCTATATCCTGCAGGTCTTCCGCTGTTTCCACCTGGAATGAAGGAATCCCGGATTTTTGGGACAGTACCAGAAGCTGTTTCGTATTAGCGCTGTTTTTTCCACCCACGATGATCATGGTGTCCATTTCAGCAGTCATGCGCACTATTTCCGCCTGGCGCCGCTCCGTTGAGTCACAGATGGTGTTGAAAACAAGGACGTCCGAATAGGTTTCTTTAATCTTTTTAACGACCCTCTCATAGTGTGCCGCGTTCTGCGTCGTCTGGGCGACCACGCAGACCCTTCCCAGCGGCGGAAGACCGTCCACCTCTTCGCTGCTGCTTATGACGATCCCTCCGGGCTCGGCATAGCCCATAAGACCGGTCACTTCAGGGTGTTCGCTGTCGCCGACAATGATAATGTCGTAGCCTAGGGAGGTGTGTTTCTTGATGATTGACTGGACACGGCCCACCCGGGGGCAGGTGGCATCGATAACCGTGATATCCCGTTCCTTGAGCCGCCTCCGCTCCTGGGGCGATATGCCATGCGCCCGTATAACCACCGTTCCGCCGTCGATTTCATCAATGGTCCTGACCGGAATGATTCCCCTCTTCCTCAGCAGATCAACTGTTTGAGGGTTGTGAATGATTTCTCCATAAGTGTAAACTGGACCGGTGCCCTTCCGACCGGCAATATCAAGAACGATATCCACGGCGCGTCTCACGCCCATGCAAAAGCCCGCTGTTTTTGCAAGTTTTACTGTCATGGCAGGGGGATTACTCGCATGCCTGTTTCACGGTCGGCCGGCACAAAGAAAAAATTCCCGGTTTCCCGCCGGTCCCCGCAGGGGGGATTCGCATGAACCTTTGACCAGAAACCCGACATTACCGGCATACTCACGTATTTCACGGACCACTCTCATCTGAACTTCAGGGTTTCTGATCACACCGCCCTTTCCGACATCAGGCCGTCCCGCCTCGAACTGTGGTTTTATGAGGGCGAGAACCAGGGCACCCCGTGGCAGACCCGGAAAGAGAACGGGGAGAACCAGCTTCAGGGAAATGAACGAGACATCGACAGTGGTGATGTCAATGGTATCGGGGATACGGGTCACGTCGAAGGTGCGGATGTTGGTCCTCTCGAACAGAACGACCCGGTTGTCGACCCTCAGCTTCCACGCGACCTGGCCATATCCCACATCGAGGGCATAGACGCGGCGGGCGCCTTCCTGGAGAAGGCAATCGGTAAATCCTCCCGTCGAGGCCCCGACGTCAAGGGCCACCTTGTCATGGACATCAATGCCGAAGGCGTCCAGGGCGTGCTTGAGCTTCAACCCTCCCCGGCTCACGTAGGGATTGTCATGTCCCCGTATGCGAATAGCCGCATCGGGACGGACCAGGTCTCCCGCCTTGTCCATAACCGTGTCATCAACGATGACCGACCCGGACAATATCAGCGCCCTCGCCCGTTCACGCGACGAGGCCAGCCCCCGGTCGACCATTGCCTTGTCAAGTCTGGAGCGTCCCGCGACCTTGTCATTGTCCTTCGCGGCTGTCACGTAACCGTCCGATCCATCATGGCTTCAACGGCAGCGGCGATTCCCCCGGCATCGATACCGCACCGTTCTCTCAACTCCTTCTGTGTACCATGCTCGATGAATCGATCAGGTATGCCAAGCCGCTTCATGACCGCGGGCATACAGCCCCGTTCCTGGTAAAGTTCCAGGACGGCACTGCCGAATCCGCCCATGAGAACATTCTCTTCAACAGTGACCACCCTTCCCGTATCGGCGGCAACCTCGCAGACAAGCTTCTCATCGAGGGGTTTCACAAAGCGGCTGTTGACGACACTCACGTCGATGCCCCGCTCCGCGAGCAGCCACGCCGCTTCCAGCGACGGGTAAACGGTGGAGCCGATGGCGACGATAGCGGCGTCCTTTCCCCGCCGAAGAAGCTCACCGCGGCCTATCTCGAGGGTTTTCAGGTCCTCGTCCAGAGGAACTCCCTCCCCTTTGCCGCGGGGATAACGGATTGAAACGGGTCCCCCTAATTCGATGGCGGTTTTCATCATGTGCTGCAGTTCGTTTTCGTCCTTGGGAGCCATGACGACGATGTTGGGGATGGAACGTAGACTGGACAGATCAAAAACTCCCTGATGTGTCGCGCCGTCGTCTCCGACAATACCGCCCCGATCGAGGGCAAAGACAACGGGAAGCTTCTGAAGGCAGACGTCATGAAGAACCTGGTCGTAGGCGCGCTGCAGAAAGGTGGAATAGATGGCCACCACGGGGATAATACCCTCCACGGCCAGGCCCGCGGCGAAGGTGACGCCGTGAGGTTCGGCAATTCCCACGTCAAAGAAACGTTCCGGCAATGCTCCGGCAAAGGCTTCAAGTCCCGTCCCCTGACTCATTGCCGCCGTAATGGCCACGATCTTCGGATTCTCACGGGCAAGTCTGACCATGGTCCGGCCGAAGATATCCGTATATGCCGGTGGACCGGAGGGGCCGGGCAACGGCTCTCCGGTGGCAACATCGAAGGGTCCCACTCCATGAAAACGGGACGGTTCAGCCTCGGCGGGGGCATATCCCTTGCCTTTTCTGGTGACAACGTGAACCAACACGGGACCTTTCAGGGTCTTGATGTTGACGAAATTTTTTATCAGGTGATCCACCCGATGTCCCTCCAGGGGACCTACGTACTGGAATCCCATTTCTTCAAAGAGCACGCCCGGAACGATGAAAGCTTTCAGAGATTCCTCGGCCTGCTTCGTTATCCTGACCATCTGCTCTCCGATGCCGGGGATTGTTTTCAGGAAACTCAGGATGCCCGCCCTCAGTTTCACCACGTGCTGGCCTGTCATTATCCTGTTGAGATAGGATGAAAGGGCGCCCACGTTCGGGGAAATTGACATCTCGTTGTCGTTAAGTACTATGATCAGATCCTGTTCGCGGTCACCGGCCCAGTTCAGTCCTTCAAAGGCAAGCCCTGCCGTCATGGAGCCGTCACCGATGACGCACACCACCTTGAAATCCTTTCCCGTGAGACCGCGTGCCTCGACGATGCCCGATCCGGCCGAGATCGACGTGCTGCTGTGACCCACTCCGAAGACATCGTAGGGGCTTTCGTCCCGCTTCGGGAATGGAGCGATCCCTCCCAGTTTCCTGAGTGTGGAAAATTCATTTTTTCGTCCCGTTATGATCTTGTGGGCATACGATTGGTGTCCCACATCCCAGATTATCCTGTCCTTCGGCGTATCAAAGACATAGTGCAGGGCCAGCGTCAGTTCCACAGCTCCCAGCGACGGGGCCAGGTGACCTCCGTTGGAGGCAACCGTGCCTATTATGAGGCGCCTGATGTCTTCCGCCAGAAAGGCGATATCTTCGATCTTGAGTTTTCTGATATCTTCAGGTGTCTCAATTTTTTCGAGAATCGAGAAGGTTTTTTCGGTCACCGAACAGATCCTTCCGGGGCGGAGTGTTTCCGCTAGCCGCCACTCCGCCTTTATGTTTTTCGTTCCATCATGTGCCGCGCGATCAGGCGCAGCGGTTCAGCACGATCGTCAAAGGATGTGAGGCTTGCCAGGGCGCTCACCACGAGTTCAGCCGCTTTTCGGCGGGCGGGCTCCATACCCACGATCGATGGGTAGGTCGCTTTTCCCCGCTTCCTGTCTGAACCGGTCTCCTTCCCCATGAGGACGGCATCGCCCTCCACGTTGAGAATATCGTCGACTATCTGGAACAGCAGGCCGATGTTCTCACCGTAGGCCGTCAATGCCGACAGCTTCCGCGGCGTGCCCCCGGCAAGGATGCCTCCCGCCCTCAAGGACACCGTTATCAGGGCGGCCGTCTTGTGCCGGTGAATATACTGCAGTGTTTCATAATCAACACCCTTGCCTTCCGAGTCCAGGTCAACGGCCTGTCCTCCGATCATTCCGAAATACCCCGCAGCGCGGGCAATCTCGTTGATGACCGACAGCAGGTCCCCGGGATCGGCTCCAGAGACGGCCCCCTCGTCGGCAATAAGTCTGAAGGCGTCCGTCAGCAGGGCGTCTCCCGCCAGAACGGCGATCCCCTCACCATAGACCATGTGGTTGGTCGGTTTCCCTCGCCTGAGCGCGTCGTCGTCCATGGCGGGAAGGTCATCATGAATAAGCGAATAGGTATGGATCATTTCAAGGGCGCAGGCGGCGGGAAGAACCGCGTCGATCCGTCCCCCGAGAGCCTCGGCCGCGGCAATGCACAGGATCGGCCGTATCCGCTTCCCGCCGGCGAACAGGCTGTACCGGGACGCTTCAAAAATCACGGGCGGATAGGATCCGGCGGCGGGAAGATACCGGTCCAGCGCCCGGTCAACCATGGTTTTCCTGTCTTCGAGATACCCCTGTAGCCGTTCTTGTTCCGTTTCAGTCACCTTCGATCTCCGCCGCGAAGGGGGTTGTCACAACCCCCTCACCTTCCTTGAGCAGCATTTCAACTTTCCGTTCCGCTTCGTCAAGCTTTTTCATGCAGAACCGTGACAGCTCCACCCCCTCCTCAAAAGCCTTCAGTGATTCATCAAGAGTCATGTCGCCGGCTTCCATCTTCCTGACGATCTCTTCAAGCCGCTCCAGGGCTTTTTCAAATTTCTTTTCCGCCATCGGGCACCTCCTCCATGATCTCTGTAACCCGCGCGTGAAAGCTGCCTCGCGCGACCCGCACCGTCACATCCTCACCAATCCGCAGGACTGACACGTCGTCAAGGAGTGCCCCGTCGGAACGGCGCCTGGTGATGCTGTAGCCCCGTTTTAACACGGCCGGGGGGCTCATGCTGTCAAGCACGGCAAGGGAACGATCGACCCTGCCGCGGATGCGGCCGCGCCTGTACTCCATGGTAAGCAGAATCTTGTTCATGAGATAGCCGACCATGCGTCTGTTCTCATCTATCCGGCTCGATGGACTGAGGTTCCTGAGAGAACGGGCCAGCATTTCTGTCCGGTACTCCCCCTTCTCAAGGGTTCGTCTGAAGGCCCCTTCCAGGGTGGCAAGGCGATCATCGAGCAAAATCCTGTAATCGGTAATTCTCCGTCCGGGATCGGCGAGACGTTCCCGGACGGAGTTGAGACGCCGCCACAGGTCCTGCCGGCGGGACCGATGGTAAGAAACAAGGCCTGACGTCATCTTTGTTACAACTCCCGCGAGTTCACGCCGGTCGGGAACGACCAGTTCCGCCGCGGCCGACGGCGTGGGGGCCCTCAGATCGGCCGTAAAATCGGCGATGGTGTAATCGATCTCGTGACCTACGGCGGAAACGACAGGAAGCCGGGACCCGTGGATGGCTCTCGCCACGCGTTCATCGTTGAAGGCTTGCAGGTCTTCAATGGACCCGCCGCCGCGGGCCACAATGATCAGGTCGAGTGTTTCACCGATCCCGGGGCCATTCATGATTTCAAGGGCTTCGCATATCTCCGGCACCGCTTCCGCTCCCTGGACCCGCACCGGTGCCAGCAGAACGTCGCAGGACGGCCATCGCCGTTTCATGACCGTCAGTATGTCCCTGATGACAGCTCCGGCAGGAGAAGTTACGATGCCCACCCGCGCGGGGAATCGAGGAAGGCTTCTTTTTCGCCCCTGATCAAACAGACCTTCTTCCTCAAGACGGCGCTTGAGCTGTTCAAAGGCGATCTGCAGGGCTCCCACACCGCGCGGTTCCGCCGTTTCAACCACCAGTTGGTAGTCGCCTCTGGCGGCATACACGCTCAGGCGGCCGCGACAGACCAGGGCACTTCCCTCCTCGAGGGTGAAATTCAAGGCCGCGGCGTTCTGCCGGAACATGACGGCACGGATCTGGCTGGACTCGTCCTTGAGCGTGAAGTACACATGGCCTGAGCCGGGACGCCTGAGGTTTGACACCTCGCCGGCTACCCACAGGACGCCGAAACCCGTCTCCACGAGGGCTTTTATGCCGGCCGTCAATTCTGAAACAGTAAAGATCCGGTTCATCCTCTTCCGTCCTGGCCGGACTCGTACCCAGGCGACGACGGCCCCGGGCGAGTACACCCGGCCGCTGCCGCCGGGGACCGGCTGCTACTTGACGTTTCCCTTGATTTCCCTCCTTCTCGAGGCTCCCCTCATTTTCTTCAGGACCTGCGATTCCATCTTTTTGGCCCGCTCCATCATTTCCGGCATGTTTTCCATTTCACCTTCCTCCGGGGTGTATTCGGACTTTTCGCTGATGCCGAATCTCATCCTCAATACCTTTTCCTCCCGGGGGGTCAGCGTTGAAAGAATGCTGCGGGTCTGCTTCGCGAGATCCATACTCATGGTGGCATCGGAAGGAGACATAATCTTTTTGTCTTCGATGAAATCGCCCAGAGAGCTGTCTTCTTCCTCGCCGATGGGTGTTTCCAGCGAAATCGGCTCCTTGGCTATCTTGAGAACTTTCCTGACCTTCTCCAGGGGAAATTCCATCTTTTCGGCAATTTCTTCAGGGTTGGGGTCCCGTCCCAGTTCCTGAACCAGGTAACGGGAGGTCCGGATGAGCTTGTTTATGGTCTCGATCATGTGCACGGGAATCCGTATCGTCCGGGCCTGGTCCGCGATCGCTCTCGTGATGGCCTGCCTGATCCACCAGGTGGCGTAGGTGGAAAACTTGTAGCCCCGCTGGTATTCAAATTTTTCCACCGCCTTCATGAGGCCTATGTTTCCCTCCTGGATGAGGTCCAGGAACTGGAGTCCCCGGTTGGTATATTTTTTCGCGATGCTCACCACCAGCCTGAGGTTCGCCTGGATCAGTTTCTGTTTTGCCTCGTTGGCTTCGCTTTCTCCCTGGATTATGGCGCTGTAAACTTTTTTCAGCGATTCCGATGACGCTCCGAGCTTATCCGCTATGACCTTCCGCTCACGTCTGCCCTGGAAAAGGATGCGCTCGCATTCTCTGACACGGGCCTGAGGAACCTTCAGTTCCCGGGCGATGGCTTTTTCCAGGGACGGGTCCCTCCTCAGGCGGGAGAACAGTCTATCAAGCTCCTTGAGGGGTCTTCCCGTCTGCTCACGACAGGACTGGAGTTGCTTTTCAAGATTCCTGATGCGTTCCGCATCCTTTTTCAGTTTCGACACCATGCTGTTGACCCGCCTCTTGCTGAAACGAATGTCCCGGCACAGCGCGGTAATGGCGACGACTTCCTTTTCAAGCTGCCTTTTCAGGGCCGTTCGCCGTTTTTCCGTAAGGCTCGTGTCTTTGAGTTTTTCTTCCAGGGCCAGACACTGACTGAAGTGTGCCTCGATCCCCTCGATGAGTGTCAGAACCCGTTCGATATGCAGCTCCTCTTTCATGAAGCCTTCTTCGTCCTCGATGCTGTCTACGATGCTCTTGATCCGTATATCGCCGCTTTTCAGCCGCTCTCCGATGCGTACAACATCCTTGACAAAATAGGGCACCCTGAAGAGCGAATCCATTACCTTCTGTTCCCCCTTCTCAATACGCTTCGCGATCGCGACTTCTTCCTCACGGTTCAGAAGGGACACAAGCCCCATTTCCCGCAGATACAATTTGACGGGATCGCCTGTCTTCCCCAGGGGAGACGTGAGGAGGGGGGACTCCTTGTCGGCATCCTTGATATCATCCGGCTCGTCGGCAGCCTTCTTTCCCTGGGGTTTTTCATCCTTCATCGCGTCAATGATGTCGATGTTCTTCTCACCGAAAAAAACAATGATGTCATCGAGCTGGTCCGACGATGTCACATCGGACGGAAGCATGTCATTGACATCATCATAGGTAAGGAAGCCCTTCTCCTCGCCGAGGGATATCAGTTTCTTCACTTCGTCTGAATTCATAAATCGTTTCATCAATTGTTCTCCTTGCGAGAGATATGCACAGCCGGTGCAACGGGACATTGACCGTGACGCCCCGTCGGGACCCTGACGTACCGCACAGACATAATCACCCCTTGGGACCGCCTTTTCTTAACCCGGAAGGCCCGCGGACTTTCCGGGTGAGCAGTTGTTTTTTTTCCAAAAGAAGCCTGTCACAGAGCTCCCGGTCATCCCGTTCGCGAGCTTCCACCAGACGTCGACTCAATTCCCTGCTCTGCTCCCTGTACCATCGGTCCCGTATTCTCCCTATGGTATCCCGTAACATTGTATCCACGATGGAATCGTCGGGCCGCTTGTCCATGGCAAGGCGAAGAAGGCTGTCTTTCACGTCACCGTTACGGGTTTCGCCGATAACGTCCGACATGGTGATGAGAGCCCCCGTTTCAATTAACCCGGCGATCCGCTCCCCGAGATCGCGAATCGGGGAGCGGGAACACAGGTCCAGGACTCCCGAAGCCGTGACGAGGGGTATCCTGTCGGGGAATTCTATCATCAGGTAGACCAGGTAGAGTTCCACAGGATCGATCTCCCCGCCTTTCTCCGGGGATGGCATCGGTGCCTTTGTCCGCCCAAGCCCCCTGTTCACTTCATCTTTTATCAGGTGCTGGTCCACGCCCAGCTTTTCGGCGCATCGCTTGACAAAAAGGTTTCTTTGTATCACATCAGGAATACTTTTGATAAAAGAAATCGTCTCACGGGCCAGGAGCGCCTGCCCTTCAAGGCTGTCCCGGTCTTTCATCACCGATTCGATATAATAATCCACCATGGAGGCGGCACCGGCAATGAGCCTTTCAAGAGCCTCACGTCCCCTTTTCCTGATGTAGTCATCGGGATCGGCCCCATCGGGAAGCACCACCACGGCCGACGATACACCCTGCTCGAGAAACAGTTGAAGGCTGCGTTCCACGGCACTCCGTCCGCCCTCGTCACCATCGAAGAGAACAATCACGTTACGGGTGAGCCTTCCGATGAGCGATACCTGTCGTTTCGTCAATGCCGTACCGAGGGTGGCCGCCACGTTGCGGATGCCGGCGCTCCAAAGAGCGAGGAAATCGAAATATCCCTCCACAATTATGACGCTGTCACGAGAACGGATGTCGTCCCTTGTCCGGGAAAGACCGTAGAGGTTGTCTCCCTTGCTGTAGATCGGCGACTCCGGCGAATTGAGGTACTTCGGCTCTCCGTCGCCAAGCTCGCGTCCACCAAAGGCAATAACGTCTCCCTGCAGATTTTCTATGGGAAACATGAGCCGGCCCCGGAAGCGGTCATAGCTCCGGCCATTGTCCTTGAAGACGACAAGGCCCGATTTTCGAAGCAGTTCCTCGGGCACCCTGGAAGCGTCCAGGTAATTTTTGAGATTCCGCCATCCGGGAGGGGCGTAACCGAGAGAAAAGGTTTCAACTGCCGTGGTTGCCAGACCCCTCTCCGCCACATATTCCCGTGTTGATTTTCCCCGTCCGGAAAAAAGGTTCCGGGCAAAAAAATCCGCCGCCAGGCGATTGAGCCTGATGAGTCCCGCCCTCTCGGCGGCAGTTTTTTTCCGGGACTCCGTCATCACTGGTTCCGGAATGACGATCCCCCTGCGGGATGCAAGTCTCCTGACCGCCTCGGGAAAGGAAATATCCTGAACCTTCATGAGGAAGGAAATTTCGTTGCCCCCTTCACCGCAACCAAAGCAATAGCATATCTGCTTGTCAGGATTGACTGAAAAGGATGGCGTCCTCTCCGCGTGAAAGGGGCAGAGTCCCACGTAATTCCTGCCCGTCTTTTTCAGGGCGACAAATTCTGAAACAAGTTCGACGATATTCGACCGGCTTCGGAGTTCTTCAATGGTGCCTTGAGGAATATGACCCTTCAATTCAATGCGAACGACTTTCTTTTCAGTCGGTCCGGGCATAACCGGGAGATGCGGCAACTCCTGCCCCGATCCACTGCGGCCGGGCGTTCCGGAAACATCAGCCGGGACCTTTGAAAAACTATCTGTTGATGAACTCGCACAAACTCGAAAAACGTCCGATAGAGAGGACGGCTTTGTAAAACCTCCTTGAGGCAAGGAACGCACATCCTGAGGAAAGAGGCGTACTATGAGGTACGCCGCAGTGACGAAGGCCGGAGCGCAATCACGTATCCGGCTGCAATACCGGAGCATGCCTCCGGTGCCCTTTTACGACGCCGTCATCTGTTGTGTCGTTTCGATCGCTTTTCTCCGTCATTTCGACCGAAGGAAAAAACGTTCGCGATGACGATCGGTTTTGTCATTTCGATTGAACCGAAGAAAGAAATCTCTCACAATGACGGTACTAAAAAACGAATTTCCCGTCGCGATGCCCCCCGAAATGACACAATCCGAAGATCTCCTGCCGCCGTCTCAAACACCCGGCACCGTCAGCCATTCAGGAACTCACGCACCATCCCGCTCACCACTTTTCCATCCGCCTTGCCTGTGATTATCGGCATGAGAACCTTCATGACCGCTCCCATGTCTTTTATGCCGGAGGCCTCCGTATCCGCGATGGCCTTCGCGATGGCGGCCCGCATTTCCTCCTCCGTCATCTCTTCAGGCATGAAGGTCTTGATGATCGCGAGTTCCCGGGTCTCCTTTTGGACAAGATCGTCCCGCCCTCCCCGGGCAAACTGTTCTATGGAATCACTTCTCTGTTTAGCCATGGATGACAGGACCTGGAGTATCTCCTGGTCCTTAAGCTTACGCCTCAACTCGATTTCCTTGTTGTGGAAGGCCGCCCTCACCAACCGCAGCGTCGACAGTGTCACTGCATCCCGTGCTTTTGCCGCCTCTTTCATTTCCTTATCGACGCGTTCTTCAATAGTCATGAACCGCTACCTCCTCTATTGCGCAGGAGCGCCTGTCTGTTCGAGAAAAGCTCGATATTCACATAAATTAATGATTTTTTCGCACCTGTCAATCAGGGTTGGCCCAGGGTTAGCCGAGGTCGTCTGAAAGCCTGCGCCCTCCCAGGACATGAACATGGAGATGAAATATGACTTGACCGCCATCGTAATTGCTGTTTATGACCGTCCTGAATCCCGTTTCATCGATCCCCTTGATCCGGGCGACCTCCCGAACGGCATTGAAGAGCTCCGCCGGCAGGTTCCGATCAGGCCCCTCCACGTCCATATCCACGATGGTCGGCACATGCCGTTTCGGAACCAGAACGACATGGACAGGCGCAAGGGGCTGAATGTCGTCAAAGGCAAAAACTCCGTCATCCTCATAGACTTTCGAACTGGGAATCTCTCCCGCCACAATTTTACAAAAAACACACTCGGTCATAGTACGCTTGTCCTCCTCGGATTTTCATCAGGCAGGCCCGGTCCGGCGACACAGGGCTATCGCTTCCGTCAGATCGATCTTTCCCTCATAGAGCGCCTTCCCTACGATAACACCCGTTATACCGGCGCCCCGGATCGAAAGAAGGTTCTCAATGTCGGCGATTCCTGAAACACCACCCGAGGCGATGACGGGAATGCCGACGGACCTGGCAAGAAGTTCCGTGGACTCCCGGTTGACCCCGGTCTGCATTCCGTCGCGCCCTATATCTGTGTACACCAAAGCTTCGAGACCACAACCTTCGTAGGAGCGAGCTATTTCCAGGGGGCTGTATCCCGTCTCTTCCAGCCAGCCTTCAGCGGCGACGCGGTCGCCTCGGGCATCGATGCCAAGAATGATTCTTCCCGGAAATCGGAGGCAGGCGGAAAGAACAAAGTTTCGATCCTTGAGCGCCGCCGTCCCCAGGACTACGCTCGCGACGCCGGCCGCGATATACTCTTCAACGGTTTCCATGTGGCGAATGCCTCCCCCCACCTGGACAGGAACATCGACGGCCCGGACGACAGCCTCAATGATGTGCCTGTTGACGGGCTTTCCATCCTTCGACCCGTCCAGGTCGACAACATGAATCCTCGTTGCTCCCTCGCTCCGCCATTTATCAGCCACTGCGACGGGATCATCCCCGTAGACGGTCACGCGGGTAAAGTCGCCCTGGAGAAGTCGTACGCACTTCCCACCCCTGATATCGATTGCCGGAATTACAATCATGCCGCTCTTCATGTCCTTTCAATGGGGCTGTGGTCCTGCCGAAGTATGGGCCGATAGCGGCGACGTGATCGCGTCGCCCGCCGGCACAACAAAAAACGGGAAGGGAGATGGGTGATCAGGAACTGTACTCCGGTGCCGCGCAACAACTGATTCTTCGGAGCAGGACCTGCCGCGTGGCGCGCCGGGTCACGCTGTCCGGGCAAACATCCGGATGGGACACGGCACTATTCACGTTCCGGGAACGATTTTAAAAGCTCTCCGACACCCTGTTCCGAGAGTTCACGAACAGTAATCCACTTACCGCCACCCTTGAAAAAGGTTCGTATATCCAGAATATTGGTCATCAGCGAACCCTGCGTTTTGTCAAACGTCCCGCTCCATACAACGTCACCGTCACTCACTCTGACCAGGTGAAAAATGAATACGGCCGAAGCCGGTTGCTCGACGGCATAGGTATAGCCCATTCGCTCCCGGTAGCAGAAAACATACCCGGCGATGACAGCGTCGGCACCCAGTTCTTCACCGACTTTTTTCAGCTCCTCTCCCACCGGCTCCTTGAACGAGCCTGTCCGGATCCTTTTATAGAGGCCCTCTGTTCTGCCGGACGGAATCAGCACATACTTCCTGGAGGACCGGAGTGCATTGACAAAGAGAGATTCCACCTCCACTTCCGCCCCGTCACCGGGAACACCACAGGTCCGGAGGAACGCCCCTGACAGCGGACAGCGGGCAAAGGTCTGCTCGGGAGATTCGGGCAGAATTCTCTGGACAGGCAGGAGGGCGATCTTTTCCAATTCCATCGTGCCCTCCTGGTAGGCGGAGGTTGTCTTTACGCCGCTCACACCGGCGCAGCCATACATACAAAAGCAGGCCGCGAGGAAAAGGAAATAGAGGGCCGACGGCCTCAATGTTCTGAAAAAAAGAGCGTTAATGGAAAACTACCTCCTCGCCCCGGCAATCCCCCGACAGGTGCCGGATTGTGTCCGGATTTTCGGGGGAAGACGCCGTCAAAGGCTCCCTTTGGTGGAAAGGACCCCCTTGATTCGACTGTCAATCGATACCGCCACACCCAACGCGCGGGCGAACGATTTGAACAGCGCCTCCGCTATGTGGTGGGGATTCCTACCATATATGGCATTAATATGCAAGGTTATTCCCCCCTCGTCGGCCAGTGCCTTAAAAAACTCTCTTACATGCAACAGATCGAAATCTTTGATCTTTTCATGTTCAAACTCGACGTTGTAGACCAGGCACGGTCTCCCGGAGAGATCGATGGAAACATGGCCGAGGCTCTCGTCCATGGGTATGAAAGCGGTTCCGTATCGCCCGATCCCCGTTTTGTCACCCAGGGCCGTTTTGAGAGCCTCTCCCAGGCACAGGCCTATGTCCTCAACGAGGTGGTGATCATCGACGGGGGTGTCTCCCCGGCCTGTCACGGAAATATCGATGAGACTGTGCCGTGCCAGAAGAACAAGCATGTGGTCCAAAAAGGGCAGGGTAGTATCAATGACCGCCGCTCCCTCCCCGTCGAGATTGATTTCGACGGACACATCCGTTTCAGTGGTATTCCTCGCTACGACAGCGATTCTCTCCATGAAGACACCTCCCTACAGAACCTTGTGCAGGGGATACTCGATAATCCCCTCGGCGCCCGCTTCCCGCAACAGGGGGATCAATTCCCGCACGGAGTCTTTGTCGACGATGGTCTCAACGGCGCACCATTCATCCTTGAAGAGTTCCGATATGGTGGGCGCCGTTATCGACGGCAGGAGGAGAACGGTTCTGCCGAGATTTTCCTTTGACACGTTCATCTTCAATCCCACCTTGGTCATGGCCATGAATGATCCCTTAAGCAGAAGACTTATCTGATCTATCTTTCTTCGCTTCCATGGATCGTTCCAGGAATTGTTGTTCGCGATGAGCTGTGTATTGGTATTCATCAGCTCATGAATTATCTTGAGCTTGTTGGCCTTCAGAGTACTGCCCGTTTCGGTAACCTCCACAATGGCGTCGACGAGTCCTTCAACCACCTTAGCTTCTGTGGCCCCCCAGGAAAACTCGACGTCAACGGAAATGCCCTGTTCCCGGAAGTAACGGGTGGTAAAATTCACCAGTTCCGTCGATATCCGTTTGCCCTCGAGATCCTCAGGCTTGGTGATGGTGGAGTCTTCCCTGACGGCGAGCACCCATCGCGCCTGCCTTCGGGACGCTTTGGAATAGACCAGATCCTGAACAACCGTCACGTCGGCATTGTTTTCCATGATCCAGTCTCTGCCGGTAAGGCCGAGATCGAGTGTTCCGTCCTCCACGTATCGCGCCATTTCTTGGGCCCGCACAAGAAAGCAGGCGATCTCGTCATCATCGACGGAGGGGAAATAGCTCCGTTCGCTGTAGGATATCTTCCAGCCCGCCCTCTTGAAAAGTTCAACCGTGTTTGCCTCGAGGCTTCCTTTCGGAATGCCCAGCTTCAGAATATTCATTTCTTGTACACAACCTCCGGATCAAAGAGACGTTCTCCGATAATATCAATCCGTCCTTCCGCGAGCCGGCTGAAAAAACAGGTCCGGTACCCCTTGTGACAGGCTGCTCCCTGCTGATCAACAAGCAGCAGGACGGCGTCGGAATCACAGTCAATGCGTATTTCTCTCACCTGCTGGACATTTCCCGATGTTTCTCCCTTGACCCATAACTGCTTTCGGGACCGGCTCCAGTAGGTGGCCTTTCCGGTTTCCACCGTTTTTTCCCAGGCATCGCGATTCATGTAGGCAAGCATCAGCACTTCCTGTGTCGCGACGTCCTGAACAATGACGGGCACTAGTCCACCCGCCTTTTCAAAATCAGGTGCTGTCATTCCCGCTCTCCTTTTTCACCGGTTTATGCGGTTTAAATTCACCGATTTTAAAAGCATTTTACAGTGAGAATGTGTAAAGCTAAAGGAAACTTTGCCGTTTGGCAAGTCATTTTTTATTTTTCGTCTTGCCCAGTCATTATTTTTGTGCTAGTCGAGGAGGCTCGGCACGGATGCGTCATTGTTCTGCCGCGTCATGTCAGCAATCTCATAAAAGGAGGATGAAGGATAATGCAGGTGTTGATCGGTGGCGTCATAGCGGCGGTAGTTGGGTTCTTGGGAATCATTATCTGGTGGAAACCATTTTTGACTATACTCGCGGGTGGAATACCGATCGCCCTCCTTCTTGGTGGAGCCCTTGCCATTTACGTCGGTTACGATGAAGTGCGCGACCAGATGAGAGAGAAAAAGGAAGCAAAAGTTCAGTCCGACGAACTGGAAAAGACAAAGCAGGAACTGGAAAAAGCGAGGGCCCAGTCAGAAGAGCTGGAAAAAGCGAAGCAGGAACTGGAAAAAGCGAGGGCTGCCGCGGAAAAATACAAGGAAGAACTGGAAAAGGCAAAAACAAAAGGCCCGGCCGCCGGGGCGGAGAAAAAATAATTCATCAACCGGCTCCGATCGTGCGGGTAAAACCGAAAGGGACAGAAAGAATGTCCCGGCATTCCGGCGGAAACAGGGCGTGCCCCGATCCCCTCCGGTGTGCCGCGAAAACACCCTTTCTTTCTCCCCGGTAGCACCTGATGTGTTTTCCGCACAACGAAAAAAGTGAAAGAAACAGAAATGAACACCCCACATCCTTTCTTTTTAGAGTGTATCTCACCACGTCACATCGTACAGTACATGTATTGATGCCTGCTCCTCGTGCGGCTGATGCGGGGAAGCAGGCTCTCCCCTTTAATTCCTATTTATATCAACAGGCAGCGATCCTTCAGAGGCGGGCTCCGTCTTTGAAGGCCAGGGCAATAACATACTACCCGGCACCAAGGAGGGACAACCCATGAAACAAGACAGACCTGCAGGCAGACTCATTGCCGTCTTCGGGGCGGTACTGCTGTTCCTGGCCTTCACCGGAACAGGGGAAGCCAGGACACAGACCCTGAACTACAGTGTTTTTTTCCCGCCCACCCACGGACAGGCGCTCGCCGCCGCGGACTGGGCAAAGGAAATCGAAAAACGTTCAGAAGGAGCAATCAGGATAAACCTGTTTCCCGGAGGAACTCTGACACCGGCCGGGCAGACCTATGACGGTGTCGTCCAGGGAATTTCAGATCTTGGAATGTCCTGTTTTGCATACACACCGGGCAGGTTCCCCGTTATGGAGGCCCTTGATCTCCCCATGGGTTACCCTGACGGCATGACGGCAACCCGTGTGGCCAATGAATTTTTCCGCTCCATGAACCCGCGGGAACTTGCCGATGTCAAGGTGCTGCTGATTCATGCCCATGGGCCGGGACTTCTTCACACGAAGAAACCCGTGCGAACCCTCAATGAACTCAAGGGACTGAAAATCCGGTCGACGGGCCTCAGTGAAAAAGTAACGCGGGCCCTGGGAGCCGTGCCCGTGGGAATGCCGCAAGGAGAAACCTACGAAGCCCTCCAGAAAGGAGTGGTGGAAGGGACATTCGCTCCCATTGAAACGCTGAAGGGCTGGAAACAGGCCGAGGTTATCAAGTACACGACGGAAACAACGGCCATCGGATACACGACGGCCATGTTCGTGGTCATGAACCTGAAAAAATGGAACGCTCTCTCACCGGACATCCGGCAGATATTCGATGATGTGAGCGCCGAATGGATAGAGCGGCATGGAGCCGTCTGGGACAGGGAGGATGAGGAAGGACGATCCTACACACTGGGACTGGGAAACGAGATCATTCCTCTCTCACAGGAGGAAAGCGGCCAATGGACTGAAGCGGTCAGGCCCGTCCTTGACGAGTATGCCGATACTGTCCGGAGCCAGGGAATAGACGGGGAAGCGGCGCTCGCGGAGCTGAAAAAGCTCATTGAGCAACATCGCCGGGAACAGTAAATAAACGAGATGGGGGGAATCGGTATGCCGACTCCCCCCGTGAGGATCGATCTGTGACGAGCCGGGGACAAACACTGTTCAAGGCCGCCGAGGCAGTCAACTGGGCGGCGGCGGCGGCAGTGACAGCCATGATGCTCCTTGTATGCGCCGATGTGACGATGCGGTTTTTTTTCCGGTCACCCATCCCCGGCGCCTACGATCTCGTGGGATTCCTGGCCATGCTGGCCGTCTCTCTTTCCCTGTCTTACACGACGATTACAAAAAGCCACATCGCCGTTGAACTACTTGTAGAAAAACTGCCCAGGAAAGTCAGGCACGGTATCGACGCGATCAATGCCCTGCTGTCCTTCACGCTCTTCGCGATGATAACCTGGCAGACAGCCCTCTACGGCCTGCACATGAGAACCACGGGCGAGGTGTCGTTGACACTCAAACTGCCCGTATATCCCTTTGTGTTCGGGATAACCGCCGGATGCGGGTTTCTTTGTGTGATCCTCGCCTTTCAATGCTACCTGTCAATCAGGAGGGTCGCGCGGCTATGACTCCCACCACTGTCGGCATAATCGGCATCATCGCCCTTTTTGTCCTTATCTTTTCGCGGATGCCTGTGGCCTTCATCATGACCATTATCGGTTTTGTGGGCTTCGGATACGTGATCACCTTCAACGCCTCCATGAACCTCGTGGTCAAAGATTTCTATACCGTCTTCGGTTCACAGAGCCTTACCGTGGTTCCGCTGTTTGTCCTCATGGGGCAGGTTGCCTTTCATTCAGGTATAAGCAAGCGTCTTTTCGATGCCGCCTACGTGTTCCTGGGCAACCAGCCCGGGGGACTCGCCATGGCCACTATCGGTGCCTGCGCGGGATTTTCGGCCATCTGCGGTTCCACGAACGCCACTGCGGCAACCATGGGGGCGGTTACCCTTCCGGAGATGAAGCGGTTTGATTACAAGCCCGAACTTGCCACGGGTGTTGTCGCCGCCGGGGGCAGTCTGGGGATTCTCATCCCTCCCAGCGTTATATTCATCGTCTACGGAGTCATGACCCAGCAGTCCATCGGCAAACTCTTCGTGGCCGGCATCATACCCGGTGTACTTTTGACGGGCCTGTTTATCGTCACAATCGCCATATGGACACGCCTCAGGCCGGATCTCGGACCGGCGGGACCGGCAACCTCATTCCGGGAAAAATGTGCCGCCCTGCCGGGCATTGTGGAAACGATCATTCTTTTCGCCATGGTCATGGGCGGGCTTTTTGCGGGTATTTTCACGCCCACCGAAGCGGGGGCCGTGGGGGCGCTGGGAACAATCGTGCTGTCCCTGATACGGCGGCGGCTGACCTGGAAGAGTTTCGTTGAATCGCTCATGGAGACCACGAGAATATCCTGCATGATACTCCTTATCGTCGCGGGAGCTACCGTGTTCGGTCATTTCCTGGCAGTCACCCGGATTCCCTTCGATATAGCAACCTGGATATCCTCGGTCAACCTGCCGTCCTGGGCAATTATCATGCTTATACTCGTGGTTTTTTTCGTCGGCGGGTGCTTTATCGATTCCCTCGCCCTGATCATGCTGACCGTGCCGATCTTTTACCCCGTCATAATCCTGTTCCAGTACGACCCTGTCTGGTTCGGCGTCGTCATCGTGCTGATGACGCAGATCGGCGTCATCACACCCCCGGTAGGAATCAACGTGTACGTTGTCAGCGGCGTCGCCAGGGACGTGCCCCTTCAGACAATATTCAGGGGAGTACTCCCGTTCCTCCTGGCCCTGATCATAACCGTCCTGCTGTTGATTCCCTTCCCGGGGATTGCTCTGTGGCTGCCGGGGCTCATGTAACAAACCGTCAGGCGAACATCCCGCCAAATTCCCGCGCCTGCTCCAGTTCGTTGTCTCCGGGCTCCCAGTAGCTTTTCAAACCGCCGGTTATGACGGTAAATCCCGCTTCGCCGAGCCTGTCTTCAAGAATTTTGACGGACTCTCCGCTCCAACCGTAACAGCCGAAGGCTGCGGCTTTCTTGTTTTTGAACTTGAGACCCTTCATCATTTCGATCAGGGCCGCCATGGCTGCAAGAATCCCCCGGTTGATGGTCGGTGACCCCAGCAGGATCGCTTTTGATTTAAACACCTCTGTCATATTGTCGTTGATATCACGACGGGCCGCATTGTAGAGCTTGACGGTAACCGCCGAATCCTTTTCCCTGATACCCGCTGCGATGGCCTCCGCCAGTTTTCGCGTTCCGTCCCACATAGTGTCATAGATGATGGTAATCTGGTTTTCCTGGTAGTCCGCCGCCCACTCGAGATATTTTTGGACAATCTGCAGTGGATTATCCCTCCATACGACACCGTGGCTGGGGCAGATGACATTGACGGGAAGTTTCAGCGCGAGGATTTCCTCAATTTTCTTTGTCACCATCGGCGAGAAGGGCGTTAGAATATTAGCATAATATTTTATTGCTTCGTCATAGAGCTCTGACTGGACAACAAGGTCATTGAAGAGATGCTCGTCGGCGATATGCTGCCCGAAGGCATCATTGGAAAACAGGACAGCGTCTCCTGTCAGATAGGACATCATCGTGTCGGGCCAATGGAGCATGGGGGCTTCGATAAAAACCAGTTCCTTCGTCCCCAGGCTGAGCGTGTCACCGGTTTTTACAACTTGAAAATTCCAGTCCCGGCGGTAATGTCCCCGAAGGGACTTCACCCCGTTGGCGGTACAGTATACAGGCGTTTCAGGGATATGCCTCATCAACTCCGGCAACGCCCCTGAATGGTCAATTTCCGCGTGGTTGGCGATAATATAGTCAATTGACTTCAGGTCAACCACTGCCGCCAGATTCCGTACATACTCCTTGTCGAAAGGGAGCCATACCGTATCGATGACAGCGGTCTTTTCATCTTGAACAAGGTATGAGTTATAGGATGAACCCCGGTGGGTTGAGTATTCCTCTCCGTGAAATTTCCGCAGTTCCCAGTCAGTCTTGCCAATCCAGTGTACTGCCGGTGTAATCTGAATCTTCATTGGACTCCTCCTTTGTCTCGTTAAATACGCAGTTCTATTTGATCATCACCAATATCATCTTGAACCCGGTCACGGCCGCCACGGCGTGGGGCACATTGGCGGGCATGATGATCATCTCCCCCTCCTCCACCTGATAGGGAATTCCGTCGATGGATATCTCGGCGGTACCGTCAGTTACCTGCACCAGGGCGTCAAAAGGAACGGTGTGCTCGCTTAACCCCTGTCCCTCGGCAAAGGCAAAAAACGTCACCGTCCCGGTCGGTTTTTTTACGATCTCCCGGCTTACGACAGCTCCTTCCTGATAGTGAACCAATTCTCTGATTCCAAAGACCTCGGCCGTTCGATTATCCGCCGTCGAATGGTCACCCATGATGTATACCCCCTCCTTCAGAAAGCCGCTTATCCCCCAAGAATCGGGGCACGGCGTCAGTCAAGGTCGATATAGATGACTCCTCCGTTGATGAAGTACGGTGAGCCACAACCGTCACGGTCGATGTAATAGCTTCCCCGACCGGTATATACATCTTCTCGCGTCACGGGCTGGTAGAGTTCCTCAATACCGGAAGGCATGGTCCCCCGTTGCGCCCGGAGAAGCTCCAGTCTCGATTTAAAATAGTCAGTAAAACAGCGCGCGGCATCTTCGCTGTCCTCAACGGGACCGGGGCATTCGTATTGTGCAGGGTACATATCTTCGACTCTGAGGGACTCACCCATGGCCGGCATCCGCGGAAACAGAAGTACTATTGGAATGAAAAGCAGAGCACACACATACTTCACTTCATTGACATCCCCGGTCGTGATTTACACGGAAAAAAGAGGATCCGCGCACGCTTCTTTCAGCAATACCATGGTGATGTGATACCACATCGGACAGCTTCATGCCAATTGTAATAAACCCAGATTTTCCATTAGCCAATTTGTCGGTTTACGTTGCTCCACGTGGCAAGCCTGAGGCATTGGTCCACAATCCGCAAAACCAGGCTCGTTTCCTTC